>SUPS01000018.1:0-20768 GCA_005191415.1 Candidatus Helarchaeota ASGARD archaeon Hel_GB_A | reverse complement strand
CTGGATGTATTGCAGTCTTTGATCTTGTATGCTGGTTCCTTCAGGTTCCTTTTCTACTCCCACGGCCTCTTGATCTTCCCATTATTTTGGATTTTATTCTGCTATTTGGTATTTTACTCCTCCAAAATTTCTGTTTTGAACTCCTTTTTCGAGGACTTTATCAAACAAAAATAGAAAAATACGGTGCTCGAAAATACGAAAGATGGAAAACACTATTCAAATCGGGACTGTTCAGTGGTATTTCTATTGGTATAGGATTCGCCACTAATATCTTAATCATCTTTGGGAGTCTATTTATCAATTCACCACTCATCATTGTAGGATTATTCGGTGGTTTAATTTTCATGTATTTTCTGATAGGAGTAGTCGCAGCCTATATTTATCAACGCACACGGAATATTTTGAGTTCCACTTTTTTCCTTGCCCTCTTAATGGCTCTATTTATCAGCGGAAAACTCTTACTGAATTATGCCTAACGCCTATTTCCAAATTGGAAGATTCTCGATAGGTATCAATTGAAAATATTTAAGAAGTTTTTTTACTATTAAAAAATGGAGATATATTAAGGGATTATTGGGTGGTTACATGCGGATCCTGTTGATAGGCAAGAATCAAATCGATTCAGGAAAAACAACAATGGGACGGATTCTAATTAACCTACTGAAAAAGGATAATATTCATTTAATCCCTTTTAAGCCTCATTCTGGCTTTAATTATTGGTACCATTACGATCATTTAAAATATTGTTTAAAGATAGGAAATCTCTTTTCAAGAGATGTATATCATTTATTGAAGGAGACAGATAATTTTGGAAAAATAAATCCAGTGATTTTAAATCCAGTGCATCGAATTAATGGTCCTTCAGGGAAAATTTTGCAAAATTTTTATATGGATCAAGTCTTTCTCCTTCGATTTAGCTGTATTACTAATGGAGAAATTAAAACAAAATATTATCGAAATGAGCGCCATACCGGAATTAAAAAGATAATTAAACAAATTGAATCCATTTACAAAAATAATCAGATAGAGAAGTTTAGGACATTAGAGCAATTAGAGAAAATAATTACAGATAATTATATGAGATGCATAAAAAGTTGCTTTTCATATCTTATTAAAAATTATGAAGATATATTAATTGAAGCATTTGATGACATTGCTTATCCTTTCTTGGAAATCGAAAAATATATTGATGTTCTTATTTTGGTTAGCCCAGGCAAGCTATACCTTTTAGATACTAAGCGTTATTTTCAGAAATGTTTTTTAAAATCGTCGTTTCAAGGAATGTTCCAATTAACAGTTCCATCGATTGTTGATGATTCAATGATCCTTGAAGAAATGGAATTAGCACCCCTTGAAAACACGGATTCTTTGGATCCAAAAGAAATTCTTGAAAAATATAGAGGTATCAAGTCGCTTATCTTTAATCATATGTAACTCTTTATTCATTTTGAGAATGAGAATCAGTATTTCTTAAGAATTAAAGGTAATAATTTTGAATTTTTATGATTCAATGATTTTCGAAAAAACGTATATACTTTATATACGATGGTTTACTTAATAATTTCGAAAAAAAAAGATTTGGGTTTGGAAGATCAATGTCGCTGACGGAGTTGGTGACCTTCAAGGTCACGAAGGAAATGAGACAGAAGATGAGGAAATTCAATAATGTTAATTGGTCAGTTGAGTTACGTAGTTTTCTGCATCGGAAGCTTGCAGAATTGGAGCGAGTAGAACGGGAATCGCCAGTAAATTTTTGTCCACGATGTGGAGAGCGGCTTTCAACGCCAGAGGATAATTATTGTCGGATTTGTGGAAATCCTATTCCGAAATTAGGATATGTAGCCAAACCCAGATAGTATATATGAGAAAATAGAATGGATGGAAGAAATATGGCATATGAAAGTTTGTTAATGTGCAAGAAGTGTCATACTAATTTAGTGATTCCTAAACGGGTTGTTGTTAAAAAATTGACGGTATATGTCTGGGCGAAATGTGCTCATTGTCGTAAAAATGTGCGTTTCACGGTTCCCTTACCCCAAGTTCATGAATGGGTTGATGCAATGGCGGAAAATTTTTTCCGTTGTCCCAAATGTGGAGTAACAGGGGTAGTTACACGGACTATTCAAAGTGGAGACTTCACAAAATTAAAGTTGTACTGTTCTAGTTGCCAGAAGGCTTTTATTAAAGTTGCTAATTCATCAATTTATAGTTATTTAATGGCAAGCCATTATAACAGAATGAAAATTAAATCTATACCCCAGGGTGTGGGTGCTTTTTATATACCATCAACGCCTATGCCCCCAATATCTCCAGCATCGATGGCATCTCCTATGCCAACGGTTACAGGGAATCCTTCGGCTCTGAATTCTTCGGTTCCTACACCTCCTACACCTCCTGCACCGCCTGCACCACCTCATCTACGACCTCCAGCACCTCCACCAGGCGGTCCACCTGCACCACCAATCGGAGATAGAGGTCCAAAAATTTGCACGAATTGTCATGCACCTTTACCTCCTCATGCAGCTTTTTGTCGAAAATGTGGAGTACCAGTTGAAGAAGGAGTTGAGCATGCGCCACGCTGTCCATTTTGTGGTGCGACACTTTCACCTTCAGCTCAAATCTGTCCAAAATGTTCTTCCGAAGTAAGATGCCTGAAATGTGATTCATTATTGACCGCAAATGCCCGTTACTGTGTGAAATGTGGAGAGCCAATCAAGGGGAAAGTAGAAGAAGTAGAAGCACCCGTTTTAACATGTCATTTCTGTGGAGCTGCCTTAGAACTCGATCAAAAGGTTTGCCATGAGTGTGGAAAGCCAGTTGTATGTCCAAATTGTGGAAATCACTTGAAGAGTGGGATTCGGTTTTGTAATAAATGTGGTACAAATGTGTCTGAGATAACAATGACTACCCCAGAATTTGCAGCAGAAGAAGAAGAGGAACTAGAGGAAAATGATGAGGGACCAGAAACACCTGCAAAAACTATTAAATGTCAGAATTGTGGCGCCACTATGAGCGAAATATATACATTTTGTACTGTTTGTGGAACTAAATTAGAGAAATAATCAATTCTTTTTTTTATTGCTCTAAACTAATTTGGATTAATAGGATTATGAGAACATATACAGGAAAGTGAGTGAAGGGGTGAAAGATACCATTCTATACTGTTTTTTAACACTAACCCCCTCCTCCCTACATTTCCTTTTTGACTGGAATGGTATCCACCAATTCTTCACTTGTTCGCTTATATCGGCTTAAGTTTATAAGGACGAATTTTCAACCATTAATTGATAAATGATGGATGAAAAACGAATTGGCTGGGGAACGATCCTCGTCATAATTTTATTCATATTTTATGAAATAGCTACAATAATTTTTCAGTTTATTTTCTTTTTAACAAGCGATCTTCTTGAGTTAGGATTTGATCTTTTGTTTATTCTTCTATTGGTATTCTTTTATGATATAGATGCACTAATTTTATTAATAGAATTAATTCCATTTATTGATTTAATTCCACTTTTCGTAATTTACATGTTAATGAAAATTGCGACTATCGATCAACCCAGAAAGCCGTTAATTGCTTTTGATTGGTCTTTTAAAAGTAAACCTAAACTTCATAGCATAGATGAAACAAAGGATTATTCGAAATCAATTGATGATGAGGAAAAGGTATTTTATGGAAACGACCATGAAGATGTTTGCGTAATATGTATGCAAAAATTGGAAGATGGCGATGAAATAATTGCCTGTCCAAATGGACATTTGGCGCATGTGGTCCATATTCAACCATGGACAGAATCTATGAATCGTGAATATTGTCCAGTATGTCGAATAAAATATCCAAAAGTCCTAATTTCTAAAACCTATTTTAAAAAGCTTTAAGTAAAAAAATTGAATGAATAAGTTTTAAAATGACTTTTTATTAATTCATTTAACTACACATAATTCAAATGAACCATTAAGAGAGCTACAAAAATGGATAAAAATAAAGGAAATAGGCAGAAAACTTCGCAACGCCTTTTTTTCATTGTGATGTTTAGCATTTTAATTTCAATTTCCCTATATAGTTCGATTTTGAATCAAAGTCATGCCGATTATTTTGGAATCGTCTTTGGATCAGAAGCAGAAGTTAAAACAGATGGTGGAATGGATATTTGGCAAGTAGAAAAGGCGAGATATTCTTATATTGCGATGAATCAGACAAAACCCGAAGTAGATTTAAGAGGGTTAATCGTTACAAGAAATTTGAGCAAACTTGAGTTGTGTTATGAATATGAATCGGTCAACATTAGTGCCACTGGTAATATTTTAAATTATATTTATAATTACTCCTTTGAAATACCTCTGACTGGGTTAAAAAACATTACATATACCTTTGTGACGAATCAAACATTTACCAATTCTGAAATGGCATTTAAGAATTGGACAGATGGAGTGTATTATAATGAATCCATCGTTCATAATATCACAAAAAGATTATTGGATTCTCGATATTATTCAGCCCAGAATATTTCGATCCACTTCAATATAAGCCATTCGGAACATTTCGTATTTTGGTTTAATATCACCTTTGAGTTCTGGATTTGGGTGGATCAGGTAATTTCGATTCAAATCATTTCAATTTCGCCAGGGAATAGTAATCTCAATAATAGTGTATGGATTTGGATTTTTCTGGATACGGATTTAGATGATAAACTTAATTTTGCAATTCGGTGGATTTACGATAGTGGAGCGTTCATCTATTCAATTGCAAATAATTCTTTTACTCTCGGAGGGTGGTGGAATGGAGCTTTTGACAAAGTCTGGACAGGAGTGAATTGGAGAGAAGAAAATTCAGAGCTTAAGAAAAATTTTGGGACATTAGGAATTAACCAATTCAATGTAACGATTCCGTCGTATTTAATTAATCTTACATCTACAGTTCGCTATGGCGTTTGGTCAGTTAAAAAAGAAGCGGCTTATGATTGGTGGGATGCATTACCAGATGATCCCTACTGGCAACTTTCACAAGTCATTCCTAGCTTTTCATTAGGAATGTTAGGAGTGGCTTTACTAGTTGTTGGGATAAAGTTTTTACTAAAAAAGAAATCCTTTGATAAAATAATTAAGATGGAGTAAGAGAAGGAAATTTCATGGATGACTATTCAATTTGGGAAGAAGAAGAACCTTTAACTATTGAGGACATGGAACAGATCGTCAAAAAATATTTTACTGTAATTAGAAGTTATATTGCACCAGGTACGAGAATCCCGACTTTTATCGTGAAACCTTTAGAAACGGTATTGGATAAAGGAATAGGTGAAGAGAATTTTAAACCAGATAAAAAATACAATTTGAAACACAACTTTAATTTGTTATATGATGAATTAGAGGAGTATGCATTATATCCATTCTTACGTAGACGCCAACAAACGATGCCCTTTTTCGTAGCTCAGAAGCCCTCGATTTCTGCAGATCCTAATGAACTTGTTCTTCACTTACTCCCCAAAAAAGAAGAAGAACCAAAGCCGAGAAAAATAAATATCAATGCCCTTTTGTTAATTGCTACTATTGGTACTATCATGGGAGCAGCCATATTTCTTCTTATATCAGATCCTTATGTTCTCTTCTTTAACAGTACATCTGAGTATTACTATTCGATGATGTTTGGTTATACTGCAGCCATCTTTTGTATTATTGGGATTCATGAATCAGGCCACTTAATAGCTTGTAGAAGACATAAGATAAAAAGTACATATCCTTATTTTATTCCGTTTATTCCCCCACTTGGGACGATGGGCGCCGTTATTATGCAAAAATCACCACCTCGGAATAAAGATGAATTATTTGATGTAGGTTTATCTGGTCCGCTTTTTGGTTTTATCATTACTCTGATTGTGACTTTAATAGGATTCTCACTCACAGTTGCCTTTACGAATCAACAAATTATTTCAGCAACTGGGTTAAGCATAGAACAATTATCAAGTTATCAATTTCCAGATCCGTTATTATTTACAATATTTGAAAATTATCTGCTCACTCCAATTCCATATAATGTCTATATTACCGCAGCTGGTGGAAGCATGGTTTATATGCTTCATATTGTTGCATTTGCTGGCTGGATTGGATGTTTTGTTACGGGATTAAATCTTTTTCCTATTGGACAGCTAGATGGGGGACATGTATCTCGAGCTATTTTTGGAGATAAATATTATCGCTATGTAAGTTGGATCGCTTTTTTTGGTATGCTTCTAATTAATTGGATGATGGCTTTTCTCGTGCTTTTGTTAAGTCGATTCTCTTTTGAGCATCCAGGGCCTTTAAATGATGTCAGTCCTCTCACTACTTCAAGAAAGATTCTCAGTATTACTTTCTTTGTCGTTCTCATTCTCACGGTTCCAATGGGCAGTTTTTGGTTTTAGATTAAGAAGGGAATAAATAAAAGACCGGTTTGAAATGCAGGATCTATCATATCTTATTGGCATCCTCTTTGCGATAGGCGCAGGTGTTATGAATAATTTCGGGTTATTATGCCAGAAAAAAGCAGTGAATGAATTGCCAGAGGGGGAAAAAGTTGGACGTAATTTATTGAAAAAACCTCTTTGGGTTTTTGGGCTCATACTTGAAATGGTAGTAGGGACAACTCTCTTTATATTGGCTTATTCACCTGAGTGGGGAATAGGGGCGGCTTTAGTTCCGGGGTTAATGGCAGCAGGTTTAATTGTTTTAGCAATTGGTTCTATCAGAATCTTAGGAGAAAATTTAACGAAGCAGGAAGTATTAGGTATTTTACTGATGATAGTAGGAATTACATTATTAGGGTTCAGCGAATTAGAGACGGAGGTTACAGAGCTGAATTTGCAAGACGCTGGTTTTATCTTTCGGGCGACTATCTTTACAGTTATTTTAATTTCAATTGCCATTTTTTGCGAAATCTTTCAAAGAAAACAAAAAAAATATAAAGGGATCTTACTCGCGATTTTTTCAGGCACGATGTTTGGAATTTCTAACTTTTGGGTTGCCCCAATGATAGCTCTCATTGGCATTGTCTTTGGATCTGGCAGGTTTATAGTCTTATTTATTATTTGTGCCGTAATACTGATTCTATCAAATATTTATGGTATCTTTAAGATTCAACAGGCATTCCAGCATGGACAAGCGAGCAACTTAATTCCCATTCAGCAAATGCCTATACAAATAGCGCCTATATTTGTCTATTTTTCAATATTTTTATTAGTGCCCCCTGAAATCTACTCGTTTCCATTTATGATCATTGCAATTCTTCTGATAATTATAAGTTCATTTCTGCTTGCTCAACGACAGGCACAATTGGAGAAAATAAAATAGAGAGCTTTTCTTTTCTAATCGAGTGGCGGTTTTCCAGGGTTCATAATATTATTAGGATCAATTAACTGCTTTATTTTCCGCCATATTTCGCCATACATCCCGAGTTCTTGAGAATTGACAACGCCTGGGAACGGCCTAAAAAACCCATAAATCCCTATATCCAGTAAAGCTGCACGCAATTCTTGGTGAAACGCCCGAATTTTTGTGACTTGGGCAGGATCACCACCATCCCATAGGATGCAAGGATCAATATAGGTAAGTTGTCCATGAAAGGGACTTACAGGCAGAGCTTCAAAATGGTATCCTTCGAATCCGTATTTCTCACATAATTTTTTTCCGGCTTTATAATATGCAACGAGGTTTTTGAAGGTTCCATAACAAGAACAGCCGTAGAGATTTCCCTTTCGCCATCCACGTACATCGCCGCGCATATAGCGATGATCCAAAACGAATTCATTTTCAAAATCAGGAGGGATTTTTAGTACTTCACCTTTGGCCTCAGCAGCAATTGCCAACACTTGATCTTCTTGGTCATGAACTTCAGTGGAAGTCCCTTCTAAAAAAAGTCCCAGAGCAAACCATTCGGGAGTGGCGGATTTCAATTGCATAATAGTCTTAAGAGCATCTTCGGTAAAGGTCCAAATCCAAACTCCTGCCACTAAATTTTGGATGGTATATTGTTTTGCAGGTTCGAGCATTGATTCAAAGCTAGGAAAGGAAATTAAGAGAAATCTTATTTTTTCAGGCATAGGATAGAGGCGGATTCGTCCTTCGACAGCTACCCCCATAGTCCCAACATTGGCTTGGAATAGTTTAGTCAGATCAGGACCATTGACAATATTACAATATGGTCCAATAGTATTGGGAGTGGCAGCGGATCCCGTGTCAAGGATCTCTCCATTTGGGAGGATAATTTTCATGGTTAAAAGATGATCAATCCCATATCGGGTAGATGTAGCATAGATTCCTCGAAGCATATAGTTAGCTAATACAGAGGCAGTTGCAGGGGCATCAGGAGTTAGACATCTTAAATGGGGATAATCATTTAGTGCCACTACTAATTGGGCAAAATTCACCCCTGGTTCAATCGTAGCGATCATCATTTCTTCATCTATTTCAATTCGAGTCATCCGGCGCATATCTAGCAAAATGCCACCTTTACTCGCAATACAAAGTCCTTTTCGGTTAATTCCCGAGGCAAATGGTACAACAGGAATTTTATGGTCATTTGCTAGTCGGAGAATCTTTTGGATTTCTTCTATGGTCCGAGGTCGAACGACATAATCAGGTCGATGTGGTGGAACAAAGGGAAATTGATCATCCCGTTCGTAAGGGATTAAATCAGCTAGATCATCGGAGACGTATTCTTCGCCTACGATATTTGCTAATTGGGAGGTAATTTCAGGTTTATTCATTTAAACCCTCCGCTAAAAGTTCACTAATATCTAAAATTTTGAAGGAAGCACCAGACATTTCCTTAAGAGCCTCGAGAAAGTTAGATTTACAGAAAGGACATGCGGATGCAAGAATTGTTGGATTTAGTTCTTGCACTTCTTCAAGGCGAGTTTTCGCCACCCATTTCGCAAAATCAGAATATGCAGCCCGTACGCCACTACCAGCGCCGCAACAGAAAGAATCCTTTAAAGTTCTGGGCAGTTCCTTGAGAGACATTTGAAGTTTTTTAAGTAGTTTTCTTGGTTGCTGATAAATACCCGCATGTCGTCCTAAATGGCACGGATCATGATAAGTTACTATTTCAGGATTGGATTTTAATTTTAATTTCTTTTGACGAACGAGATCAAGAAAAAATTGAGTTGTATGTTGAATTTTAAAAGAAAATTTGAACCCCATTTTTGGATAATCATGTTTAAAGGTACGATAGCATCCTGCACAGGAAAAAATGACTTTTTGAGCACCTATTTTTTCAATTGCTTCTATATTGTGTGAAGCTAATTCTTCAACTAACTCCAATTGACCGGTACGGATAAGAGGGGATCCACAGCACCATTCTTCGTCTCCTAAAACCGTATAAGGAAGTTTTGCAGCTTTTAGAACGCGTACGGTAGCTTGTGCAATTTCTTGTCGGCGGTAAGAGGATGTACAGCCTACAAAATATATCAAGGGCGATTCTATGAATTGCTCAGAACTTAGCCAAGCACTTCTATTTTTAGGAGATTCTTGATAAGGATTATGATATTTTTCAATACTTTGTGCAAATTTGAGATGTTCAGGTAAGGGAGCCCAGCCTTTCGAGACGCAGTAGGCTTTCATTGCCTCAAATAATTCAACATGCTCAATCATAAACCCAGAATATTCGTGGCACTGTTCTCGGCAGGCACCACAACCAGTACAAGTATAAAGTATCTCCAGTAATCGCGGAGTGGCTTGTTGAAGTGTACCTTCAATGAGTGCGCGTGCCAATTCAATTCGTCCTGATGCATAAAACGCCTCGAACCCAAAACGGGCAGCGGTCGGGCAAACTGGGCGCCAATCATCAATTTTCTGCCAATCTGCTGCAAAGCATAAATGGCAATGCATACAATGATAAAGTTGAGAGTGATATTTCGCTAAATCCATACAATTATAACTCCATTTCTAAAAAATTGATTAAAATCGAGTTTCAAATTACTAAGGTAGTGCAACTAGGATTATCATGAAGGCTACCATTAACAGAGCTAGTAAAATAACAATAATATACTTCAATTTTGTAATTTCTTCTCTTAACTTTTTTATTTCGGCACTTTCATCGAATTGATTTCTTAGAGAGACGGAATTTTCTTCTGTATTCTCTTCATATAACCCTTTAAGTGCTATACTCATTAATATTGCACTTAAAATAACCATTAGGGGAGACCCGTAATGAACGATCAGCTGATTCATGTTTGCAGTTATCATGTAGGCTTCTGGATTTGAGCCTGTTTCACCAATTATATAACAAAAGAGACCGATGGTTAATAATATCCAAGATTTACGTTTTTCTATATAATTCCTAAAGGCAAATACGCCAAAAAGGACCGTTGGGAAAAACCCGGTGATAATGAATAAAATCGCATTAATTAATGAAAAGGTATTAAAATCGAAGGTTGTAGGAAAGTAGAGCAATGGATTTATTATAAATTTTAGAATAGATGCAAAAGTCAATATGTAGAAGGTTTTTCGTTCTAGAATAGTCCCTTCGATTCGAAAATAGAAATATGCGATTCCTGCCCATGAGATTAAAAGAAAAGCAAGCCGAAGATATAAACTAACATCGGTTAATGTACCGCCATTATACCAGAAGTCTTCGATATCATAATAATATCCTACAATAAAATAACGTCTAATAACTTCAATTGTGCGAATTAATGCATATGAAAAGAAAAAGACAGCAGTCCCACTAAAAAATGCGCGAGCTTCTTGTTCACTCTTCCGATATTTATTGAAAAAATAGATCCCTAATTGGAAGAATAAAAAAGCCGCAATCAACCATAGGATAGGTTCAGTGATATAATCAGCTTCAAATTCTTGCATTTTTACGAAACGTCCCCTAGTATGAGTAATAAAAGTCTTTGAAACTCAGTAATTGAATTATTGTTTGTTTTGATTATAAAATGTTACTACAGTTACTACAGCACCAGAAGGTTTAAAATTACAGATGAAACAACTTTAGCTGGAGAGTACCCATGGTTGAGATTCAAATTAAGTATGGAAAATCAAAAATTCCTTATGAAATAGATAAAAAAAATTTATGGGAAATTGTAGAGGCGAAAAATGAGCCAAAAGGCATTGAAAAATCTATTAATGCTAAAAATGAAATTAAAAGAGCAATACAAAATCCAATTAATTCTCCTGAATTATCAAAAATGATTAAGAAAAATTCGAAAGTAGTGATTACACAAGATGATCACACGCGAGGGACGCCAGGCAATATCATACTCCCACCGATTTTAGATTTACTAAATTCCTGTGGCGTTCCTGATGAAAACATTACGATTATTTTCGCCTGTGGAACACATCGTGCGGTGAAGTCAGAGGAGCAAAAAAACTTAGTGGGAGAAGAGGTGCTCGAACGAATTACATGCATTAGTCATAACTGTGATGCTTTGGATTTGGTGGAACTTGGAACAACTTCTCGAGGAAATAAGGTAGAAATAAATGCTATTGCAGCATCGGCAGATCTTATCATAGGAACAGGAAAATGTGAATATCATTATTATGCAGGATTTTCAGGGGGGCGAAAAACAATCCTCCCAGGAATTAGTGGAAGAAATACAATTAATAGAAATCATGCCTTTCTGATAGATGATAAGGCAATAACGGGTAATCTCATAGGAAATCCGGTTCATGAAGATATGGTTGAAACAGCAAAGATGACGAAGCTTTCTTTTATTGTCAATATTGTCCAAAATACTCAAAAGAATATCATTCGTGCATTTGCAGGGGATTTCATTGCAGCGCATTTAGAAGGAACCAAACTGTATGATTCGTTGTACCGAATAAAAGTGAAAGGAATGGCAGATATTGTACTTGTAGGCGCGGGATATCCAAAGGATATTGATCTTTATCAAGGGTATAAAGCATTGGATAATGCCCAAAGGATTGTACGCCCAGGTGGAGTAATTGTTGCAGCCTTGGAATGTAAAGAAGGACATGGACATAAAGTCTTTTATGAGTGGGCAAAGAAATATCGGACTTTGGATGAATTAGAAAAACAAATAAAGACAAATTTTGAGATGGGAGGCCATAAAGCTTATTATATTGCTAAAATATTAGAAAAAGCGAAAATCATTCTTATTTCGGAAATGAATCCAAAAGAAGTCAAAAATTTATTTATGCTTGAACCTGCAAAAACAATAGTGGATGCTATGGAGCTTGCGTATACGTGGACAGGACGAGAGGCAAAAGTTACATTTATGCCAAATGGAACTATCACGTTACCTAATTTGTAAAAGAAAATTTGATGAATAGATTAAATTACAGTTGGTATTACGCCTATCAAAGTCAGAAGAACAAAAATGACTTCAAGAAAACCTAATCCAATTCCAATAATGGCAAATATTTTAAATATAGTTTCTATGGAGGGGGCCTTTTCGGATTTATAGAATGCTAAAATACCTAAAATGATGGCAGGAGGACCTACAAATAAGGCGAACATAAAAAATCCAAAAATTCCCAGACCTAAGCTTAAAACTGCAAATATACTTCGAGTTTCTTCTGAAAACATAGGCATCACCGATTCAATAAATTAATCCAATTCACGATTTTTAAAGCTATGGATTTTAAAAAATTAGGGGAGAAAGATGAGAAGGAGAATAATGGCAGTAATAACTCCGATAATGATGGTGATTAACGGAAAATAATTTTTGGGTACATTTTTTTCGATGAGAATATGCTGTTTATCATTACCTAGTGCATAAATAGTAAAAGGTCTACCTTTATATTTACAATTTAACTCGACTATTGGCGTAAAAATGCCTTTATCTTCCTGCATTACGATTTCCTCAAGTTTCCAGCGATCAACGGTGCCAATTAAGGAGCCAATTCTTGCTTCTGCCCTTCGTTTTAGTAATTTTAACCCTGATAAGCAAATATCTTGGATATGCTTATTAGGGAATCGAGTATCAGGCATATTTTCTAGGTTTTCGAGGGAAACCACCCCATATGGTTGTATTTTAGCGAGATATTTATTGAATGTCATTCCCTCAATAGTTGTAAATTCACGGAAAATGGTTTCAGGGTTCCATAGATAAGCTTCTGCTTCCCAAGACCATAATTTCCCCCCGCCTGCACATTTATCACACTGAACTTTGCCAGTTCCATCGCAATGAGTACATTGTCCAGTTTGAACGGTTCCAGAACCATTGCAATACGCACATGTTAAGGTTCCTGCGCCCTCACATTGCGAACATGTCTTCGAACTTTGTGTGCCCTCGATAGGAAAATATTGTTCTTTTCGTTCAATGCTAGAAGGTGGTTCAGGAGTTGGATCTTGAACAAATGTAGCTTGGTTATATACAGATTCAGGCTGATCAGTTTTTGTAACCCGTTTATGGGCGTAATAGAGTGTCGTTAAGCTAACATAAAGATAGTCAGTGATGGTAGAACTTTCCAGCGTGGATAATTTTGCTAAATCGCGAGGATGTAACAAAAAGTTTTTGATACCACGATGTTTCTCTTGAAATTCTTGAAAAATCATCTCAGGGGTTAAGGTAACCATTTCTGGAGGGATTGGTTCTGTTAAAATGGGTTCAAGTTCTGTCGGGGCTTCATAAGGAGCATCATCTTCCTTATCGGGAAGATTGAAAGGCAGTCGAAGGGAAGGATCTCCTAAAAGAACTTGCATAAGAATTTGAGCTTTTAGGGATTCAAAATTCCTTCGGCGACTTTTCTCTTTCATTTTAATATAGTCATCTATGTTTTCACCACGTTCTTCAACCTTGGCACGTTCACCTTCACTAGGTTCATAAGGTTCTAATAAATAAGCATTTTCTTGGAGAATTTTATTGAAAAGTTCGAGGAATATTTTACCTGGTTGATTCATATGATTCTCAAAAATAGCCTTATAGAAAGCAAGATTGAAATTTTCATAATTCGGAGTTGATTTTATTGTTGAGGGGGCAATGATACCGATAGCACCTGAATTACGTTCAATAATTTGTTCCATAAAACTTTCCTTTTCAATTGAACCACCATAGCTGCTAGTGGAGTTAATAAATGGTAGCATTCTTGTATTGTTTAGCTCTTTTAAGTCATTGATCTTAATGCCATTTTTCGAGGTCCATCCATTTTCAGTACCATGCCCAAAGTAATCAATAAAAACTATACCGTCATTAATTGCGTTAATTACATCTGTTTTTGTTGTTGACGTGGCATCTAAAATGGTTACGTTAAGTTTATCTTTTAAATAATTATAAATTAAATCTCGTCCTTTATCAAAATTGGTTGTATCGTCACGTTCTTCATGAACTATAAGAAGGCTTTTTCGTAACCAATTAAACTCGTCCACGTTTCTATCAGATGCATTAACATATTGATGAATAGTTTGTTCATAATTCAATATTTTCCTGCAAATAGATTCCACTATTTCGGGATTAGAAGCTGGGATTCTGCCGATTGAGGCGAAGAGAGGACCTCGTTCTTCGTTTTCCATTACGAATAGTTGATCCGAGAAAAATTCTAAATCATCAAGAGCCTGGTAAAATCGAGAAGGTACCGCCTCGAAATCACCTATAATAAAAACCCAATCAATACTCATTTTTCGTCTCATTTCTTTTAAATAAGAGCTTAAAGCAAGGGCTAATTTACAGGTTCGTTTGGCACGAGCCGTCAAAACATCTTGTGAGAGAGTTTCTGTTGTGGAGTTTTGTATGACATCTATATAGGCTTGAATTTGAGTTGTATCTATAGTGGTATCATCTATATTCCGATAATGTTCGCTTAATTCAACTTGATCCATTGTGATAACTTCAACTTTATAACCTAACTTTTCCTTAAATCGTACAAAATCAGTTATATTTAGCATAAAGTCCTGAGCCGTAACGATTACCATCGTTTCTTGAGAACTCATTCTTTTCATCCCTTTCAAACAGATTTATGAAAGTTACTATTTTCAATGAGAATTTATTTGGATTTCGATATCATTACAGCTTATTTTACAATTAAAAAATTTTACAGTGGGAAAATGAAACAAATAAATATGGAAGTAGAGCTATTAAAGTAACTTACGAAGTATTTAAAGTTGAAAGAATTTGGTGGAATCTCAATGAAGATAATTCGTGAAACAATCTCAATTTGCCCAGAATGTAAGCAACAAATTAAAGCAACAATATATGAAGAGCAAAACTCAATTTATATGAAGAAGAAGTGCCCAGAACATGGAGAATTCCAGGATATATTAGCGGGAAATGCGGGGTATTATCTGTGGAGGCGGAAGTATCATCAGGATTCGCGGGAGGCGGCTGTGGCTCGAGAAGTTAAGTTCAATGATGGTCCGCAATCTAAATTTGGTGGTAAGTATGGAATAAAAGGCTGTCCGTATGATTGTGGAATTTGTGAGAATCATAAATCGGCGACCTGTATTTGTCTAATTGATATTACGAATCGTTGTAATCTGAAATGTCCTATTTGCTTTGCCAACGCTAATGTGACGGGGTATGTAGTTGAACCAACCATGGAGGAACTCAGACTGATCATGGAACATTTTCGGGATACAAAACCAATACCCCCTGGATCATGTCAGATATCTGGGGGAGAACCCACGGTTCGTAAGGACCTTCCAGAGATTATTGAGATGGCAAAGGAATTAGGATTTACACATCGGATGGTTACCACAAATGGTTTGAAATTCCTAGATATTGATTATTTACAGACTATTATCGATGCAGGAATGAATGCTTGTTATATGCAGTGGGATAGCGTGACGGACCCAGAGGTGTATATCAAAACACGAGGCGTGGATCTTTTAGAAAAAAAGATGAAAATTATTGAAAATATGAGGGAAGTAGGGTTTAAAGATCTAGTTTTAGTACCGACCATAGCTCGCGGAGTGAATGACCATCAAGTAGCACCAATTCTAGACTTTGCCGTTAAAAATGAAGATGTAGTAGATGCAGTTGTCTATCAACCCGTTTCTCTTTGTGGTAGAATCACTCGAGAAGAAGTCCTACGAATGCGTTATAATGCATCGGACTTACAATATACGATAAATAACGAATATAATAATGGGAGTTTTAAAGGAAAGCTCTATCCTGTTCCTACTTTAAGTAATTTCGTGAAACTAGTTTGCTGGTTTGAAGATGTAGAACCATTCGAATTAACAGCTCATGAGGATTGTGGATTTGCCACTTTTTGCATCATTGAAGTCGATCCTAAAAATCCCAATAACAATAAACTTCATGCCATTGAGGAATATATTGATCCCACGGGTTATCTAGAAATAGCAAATCACTTATGGAAATTCATTAAGGACAATAACCTTGAAACACCTCGCGACTTTTTCTCGAAAATTCTTGGGACAACAACGGTGGGAAAGCGAGTTGGTTCATTTATCGATCGGTTATCACATAGGATCTTTAAAAAAGGTCTAGAGGTAGGGTATTTTGTAAGTGCGCTACCATTTTTAAATCCAAAAGGCCTGAAAGACGTGGAAGTAGTTAGCCATTTTCTAAAGAAACTTGCGAAAATAGTATTCACACCAGGAGAAGAAAGTGCAGCGAATTTCCTGCGAGATAGAGGATTATTATTAAGTTGCATGCATTTTCAAGATGCTTACAATATGGATGTAGAACGAGTTTCGCGGTGCCTAGTTCACTATGGGATCTATGATCGTGAACTGAAAAAGGTATTTCGAATTCCATTCTGCACCATGAATACCATTCACAGGGAACGTATTGAAAAGAAGAATGCCCAGTACCAAGACCAGAAAGTTCCTATTGAAGTTCCTCATTCAATATCTTAATTTCTCCTTCTATTTTGATTTTTTTCATATGCTATTTTTAAATTTATTGGAGATTTTGCAGAGATAACGCTGTTATTCCCTCCAATGATGAATAAAGGTAAAATATAGTATTTACCTTTGTTATTAACGGAATTTACAAATGAATAAATGATGGAGTTTTAGCAATTGTCAAGGAAGATAAAGAGCTTTAGAATTTTTTTTCTACTATTCTTTACCTTCTTAATGGTGATTCCAACACAGATCTTAGCTTCTACGATTATCACTGAGCAAATAGAAGCGAATCAGGTAATTCAACAAACGGAACATAGGTCAAAATATGTGGTAGTGCCAATTACGATAAATGTAGTGGAAGGAACTTCGATTTCAAAGGAAACCATAAAGAATAATATAAAAAAGATGAATGAAATTTACAATTGCGAGGTCGTAATTTTTGTTTGGGATGGCAGAATTAATACAGTGCCAGATCCATCGAAACCTGGTGGAAAAGCTGATGGGAAAGTTTTGGATCGAGAGCAACGCGACACCGTGAGAAATGATGCAGAGAAGAACGCCCATGGAAGAGGTGTGAGTATCACTATTGCCAGTGATCTAGGAACAAATATAAATGGCTACACAATCGTTGGAGGAGCGCATTCTGCTTTAGTAAGAAATGATACAGATGGAACGACATGGGCACATGAGGTGCAGCACGCACTGGGTCAAAGTCATGGAAGTGAAAAGCAGGCTAACGTGGATATGAATGGCGATGGAAAGGTAGATTCCAGTGATACAGGCTGGGATGTCAATAGAGATGGGCGAATAGATAATAATGATAAGAAATATAACTTATGGGGGCGTCGTAGTGATCGAACAGGGAATGAAATGACCCCTGCACAGCATAATGCTATTTTTGGTAATGCTTCTGCTTTGCCTGGTGCAAGAATAAAGAATAGACCAGCTCCTTCAACTCTAGGAAAAGGAAAAAATACGACAAAAACAGGCGTAGTTAATGATACAAGAAAAGATCCTGTTAATCGTACTTCTGGGCAACCATCACCATTCTCTAAATGGGTTGATATTATCCGAGGCGCTATAGTTGTCAATTATACGTTAAAAATTTTGACGTTCTGGATGCAACTTGCGGCAGCCCCTATAATAAATTGTACCTACGATTTTGTTATTGATAATAACGAAAGCCAAGGTGATAATATCCACGATTTAACGTGGGGCGCGGATATCATTATCGAATTTTCGACCATGACATTCTATCAAATGTATCAAGTCTTCCTACTGGTGTGGGATGAGAACATGAAAGACTGGGTCAAGTATCCAGGGGAGCTATTCGGTACCTTTGATTTCAATGAAACAATCAATTTTAACAATTATACAGGGTCAGGGTGGGTCGAATCATATTGTGATGTGATCATATTGGCAGATGTATATGATCCTGGTGTACCCGGTCTTAATCTTATCAATGATCTGGAAGGGAACCCTTTTGATATGTGGTTATTAGCGCGTCAATGGGATTCTCAGCTAGTTGAACCCGTTGTTTTCGATAATACATCTAAAGAAGAGATACTGCTCCAAAACAAACCAGTAGAGACCATTACTGTAAACAATGATACGGTTAAAGCGGGCTCACTCTTGGAAGTTAAAGGCGTGAATTTCACCCCTAATTCAAAGGTTACGATTTACATTGATGGAACAAATATCACAACAGTTCAGACAGATTCTAACGGGAGTTTTTCTGTTAATGTAACAGTTCCATCAAATTTAGGAAAAGAAAATGCAATTCTTATGGCGCGCGATGAATCAGGAAAGGCTGACGCAATATATATCGATATACAAGGAGTAGCAATAGCAAGTTCTAATGTTTTGCTGATAGCTATTATTTCTGTGGCAATTATAGCAGCAATTGTTATCGTTATAGTTTTATTAAGAAAAAGACAATAGATATCCTTTTTATAAAAATTTTAAATTATTTTTTTTATTAATTTTTTATTTTACCTTCAATGTAAAATTTTCAATTATTATACACCGAAAATCTTTGCTAAATTTCGCTTCTAAAGCTCTTTTTGTAAGGTTTTTGTCTTTTAAAGATGATAAGTTATAAATATTTATTAGAATTATAGTAATCTATACCGAAATTAAAAAGTTGATTTTATGTTATCTGAGAATAGGAAATTAATAACGGCTTTTTTTCTTATTTTGACACTTACGGCAGTAATTCCAATGAATCTATATATACCTACCAATTCATCGGGCGAGTTAAAAGGAGACCAAGAAATCCAACAATTAGATCATCGCTCCAGTTATGTAGTAATCCCAATTACAGTCAATAAAGTTCAAGGTACTTCGCTTACTAAAGAGCAAGTTGAAGCAAACATTAAAAAAATGAATGAAATTTACAATTGTGAAGTGGCGATTTTTGTCTGGGATGGCAAGATCCACGAAATTCCTGACCCAGAAGGGAATGGAGATGGGAAGATTGATGATAATCGTGAGCATCGTGATAAAGTCCGGGATAAAGCCGAGGAAAATGCTAATTCAGAAGGGGTAAGTATCACAGTCGCTGAAGATTTAGGAGATGCTAATACAAATGGTATGACATATGTTGGTGGAGCTCATTCAGCAATAGTACGCGCCGGGACAGATGGTGACACGTGGGCACATGAAATTCAACATGCATTAGGACAAAGTCACGGAAGAAGTAAGCCTGCAGACGAAGATATCAATGGAGATGAGCCAGGAAATGGTAGTGGCTGGGATGTCAATGGAGATGGAAAGGTTACAAATGCTGATAAGGAATATAATTTGTGGGGGAGAAAAAGCGATAGGACGGGTGATAAAATGAATCATGATGTTATTTATGGCAATGCATCTGCCTTACCAGGTGTGAAATCGAAAACGAGACCAGCTCCATCTACCTTAGCACCAGTACCCCCAAAAAAGGCAGGTACCAAAAATGATACAAGAGGAGATCCTGCAAATTATACTAGTGGCGAAAGCAAACCGACTGCTTTATACATTGATATCATTCGCGGCGGAATTCGGATAAATTTCACGAATTTGTGGCTCGAATTTTGGATACAAATAGCATCCTCACCGATAGTCAATTGCACATATGATTTTATTATAGATGATAAGCCACTAGAGGGCGATCCAGCAACAGGTGGTGCAGATACCATCGTAGAATTTTCCACAATGGTGTTTGGAACATATGAATGGGGTGAAGTTTGGCTTCTTACATGGACTGGGGCAAGCTGGGATTGGGGTACTGGTCCTATAGCTTACTTTGGGCAAAAATCTTTTAATGAAACTATTAATTACGATAATGACACAGGCTCGGGATGGGTAGATAGTTTTTTTGATGTGGTTTTATCAGCAGAATTTCCAGAACCAGGTCTTGTTGCGAGTTTGGCAAATAATCCTTTCAATATGTGGCTACGTTCATACCAATTGGATTCATCGCCAGAACCATTATTATTCGACAATACTTCGAAAAAAGAAATTCTTTTATCGGATAACCCAGATGCAACAATAGCTGTAAATAATGATTCCGTAAAAGCGGGAGAGACAATGACGATAAATGGGACAGCATTTACCCCCAATTCAAATGTAACTGTTTATCTTGATGGAATTAATCTTACAACTGTAAATACGGATTCAAATGGAAATTTTGTTGTAAATGTTACAATTCCTAGTGAAATGAATAAAACTAATGCAATTCTGATCGTGCGAGATCCACAAGGTAAAAGAGATGCAATGTATATCGATGTACAGAAATTATCTGTAGAGGTGAGTGCACCTATTGCAGGATTTGAGTATATCATGGCAATCATAGGATTAATTAGTGTTATTATAATATTTTTCAAAAATAAGTATCCCTTAGCATAATCATTCCATGATATCTCTTTCTTTTTTTTAAAAAATTGATTTACATATTAAATTTGCCACTTTTTGAGAAGGAAAGTAAGATTAATTTTAAAGTAATAAAATATTTTCAAATAAGAAGATAGTGAGAATTAGG
>SUPS01000232.1 GCA_005191415.1 Candidatus Helarchaeota ASGARD archaeon Hel_GB_A | reverse complement strand
GTATAAAATCTTTGTCAGGTCTTGAATAACATACTTCTTAAACCAAAATTCAATATTAGGAAATTTTGGAATATAATCGACTATATCAGCAATGGATATTTTAGTAATTGCTTTTCTTAATGAATTATAAATATTTTTTAAAGAACTAGGATTAATGGGTGTAACTTTAACTTTTGTTAATAAAGTTGCCAAAGGGTTCAAATCAATACCTGAAGAATATCTAAAATTTAAAGTTGATTCTAAAATAACAGTTCCTGATCCCATGAATGGGTCCAAAATTCTATCATTCTTCTTGGAATATAGAAGTAATAACCTTTTAGCTATTTGAGGAATCATTCTGGCAGGATAGTTGTGCAGCCCATGCGTGTAATATTTCGTATTCGCTTTGATAAAATCCCAATTATCTATTTTGTGTTTAATAGAATTCGTGGATTTAGTAATTAATTGAAATGGATCTTGCAATTTAACATCAATCCTCTTAGCTCACATATTTTATTCTAATCTCCATTAATGAAATTAACTTTTTTTCATCGAAATTTATTTCCTTTTGATTTTTTAGGCATATTCTAAAATAAGAACTCAATATATACACACAAAAATTAAATTATATTGAACATATTGAATATATGGATCACATGAATCACATTTAATATATTTATAAGGGAATAAAAATGAGTAGCATTATCTACCGATTTGGGAGAAAATTCTTCACATTTGAAGAATTTATTGAATTAACAAAATACAAAAAAGGGTATGGACGAAATTTACTCACTAAACTTAAAAAACAAGAAATTATTTCTATTTTACCTGGAGAAAAGGATAAAAGAAAACGACTTTATAAATTAAATTGGGATAAAATTAAGCAATTAATTATTTTGGGGGGAAAAGAAAAAAATGAAATCTTGCAAAATTTACCTTTATCAAAATACCAGTCTGAATATGTTGCTCTCAAAAATTTTGAAGTAATTGATCATGATTATGACTTACTCCAATTAATTCAACGAGTTTTTAATACAGGTATTGATCCTGATATTGTAATAACAAATGTAGGCGAACCAAAACAGGTGCTCATTCATGAATTTGGATAAAATTTGTTGGGATTTTGGAATGAATGAAGATCCTCCCTTTCCTCAAATCGAAATTTCTCTTTCATCTTTAGAATATGAGAATTATCTCTCTCTATATTTTAAAATAGATACTGGCTTTTCAGGAACTATTGGAATTACATCCCAAATAGTTAGAAACCTAAAGCTTGAGCCTAAGGGTTCTATTCCAATCTATACTGCTGTCGGTATCAAGGACACACCTATATATTTAGTAAAAGCAAAATGTTCACTCGCTAAAATACCTGAAACATTATTATATGCCATTGAATCGCCTAGGGCTATATGTGGGCGCGTTTTTTTAAAAAATAAAATTTGGATCATCGATTTTAAAGATCTAAAGTTCTGTTATGTTGAGCAGTAACCTTTTTGCTGTTTAAGGAATCATTCTGTCAGAAATTCAACCAACCGACAATCAGAAAAATAGGTCCGAAAATGACGCAGATGAGATTTATTGTCAAGTTAAAGATGGTATCCATCTTATTAGTAGTATAGCCGCCTTGCTGGAGATTATAAGAAATATCGAGCAAGCCTAAGAAGATTAGGGAGCTGCCAGCGACGATTGTGAAAAAAATTCCGAATCTCTCATTTAATAATAAACCAATAGCGCTTACTATGAGAACTGGTGTAATCCAACACAAGTCTGGAATAGGGAATGATTTTTCAAAGGCGCGATATACTTCTGATCGTTCAGGATTATTGAGCTCATATTTGAATAGATATATCCAGACAGCAATAAAACCAACCGCGAGAAAAATCTGCAGATACGCGATTATTTCTAACATTTTTTTCTTCTCTCCTTAACTAAATAATTGAAATAAAAAGTACAAGTTCTGTTATGTATAATTGAAGAAAGATCTTCTTTTAAAATTAGTTATTTTTTATCGGAAGAGGGAAAAAAGAAAAAAAAGAGAAAATTAGATTTTTAATTCTTTAACTTTCCATTTCAATGCGATAATGATAATTCCTATGAGTCCGAGGAGAATAAAGGCAATATTGAATCCTGGAATCTCTCCCAGCCCTCCAGTTGATTCTCCAAAGACACCAATCCAAACAGTTTCGCTAATGGAACTATTAAGAATGGTCTGTCCTGTGATACGATTATTTGCTTCATCTCGACTGGTGGTAATTTCCACCCACACATTTGCTTCGTGATCCCAGGCATACATCTTTAATGTACTTTCATCCACGGAGCTTAGGTCACCATAGCAGACCGTTACGATCAAGGGATTTATTGAAACATTGGCAATGAGCCGCCAGAAAGTTACGCCTTTCAAGGTTAGATTTCCACTAGTTAGGTGATCTTTTGGATTATAGAGCCATTTATTGACTTGAATATGCGAACTATTTTCAGAAGTGCTTTGAATGATTAATCCAAGTCCACAATCGCCTCGAGTAGAGGTACCTGCGGCATTTTCCCAGCTATCTGAACGTTCTTCTTCAATTTCATCAGGAACTTCGCCCATTATCTTGCCGGGTGTAGGGAGATGATAGACACCTGGACCATAGAGAAAATCGGCAACTGGATAATGATCCTGCCAAATACGCTCTAAACTTTCGTTTGCACCAATCCCATGATTGCTACCAGCATTCTGATCCCCAACAATGGCTTTTGCATCTGCTGGAAGATGTGAATATCCGCTACCCCAGCAGACCACATCGACGATTCCTCCTGTCTGATTTCGTAGAATAACATAGTCCCCTGCTGAATCTAAAAGGAACTCTCCCGTAGTTGGAGTCAAGTTATGCAATTCATACTGTTTACTATAACTCGGAGGCGGGGTATTCCCTTTCACATCCACCCACCAGCGAAAATCATCGCCTTCATACCATGTTTCCATTTTATCTACGTTATTCCACCACTGCCACCATGGACTATAATTATCATCTGGGTCCATATAGGTATCATTTGCCTGGTCATCATTCCGGTCGGGCCAAATAAGCAATATATCTGAATCGCCTAATTCATCGGCATGTTTTCCTTTTACAAACATCCATTTGACACCGTCATTATTCTCAATAGTCCATCCTGTCACATTGATATTATGGTCTGTGGGATTGAAGATTTCAATAAATTGGTTGAATTGCCATGTTGTGGGACCGTTATGCCCATTGTAAAGATCTTGTTGGACAGGACCAAAGAAAACTTCATTTATTACCACATTATCAGGAATTCCGTCTCCAAAGGGATCTTCGCCGCCGTAGGTCGGAATGGTTCCATTTAATTTTCCTGGTGATGGAGTCATCTTGAGTGCCCATCCACTAGCATTGGTTGCCCAACTGTAACTTCCCCATATCCGTTCTAGAGAGTATCCGTTCCATGCTCCCATCGAATCATCAAGTTTTAACTGATTCTCCGTAGCGACATTATTTGTCTCGGGCGTAGGTCCAAATGACACAGAATCTACTAATGTTCCGCTGCTATCATAAAGATACACTTCGTCACCTGTATTGGCTAGTCTTAAATCGTAAGCGCCTCCGCCAACTCTTATTAAATCCTCCACTCGTGAGTCATTTTCATCACCCGCGCCGATGACTGTTTCAAATAACTGAACTAATGAATCATTTGCTACATCATCTGGAGAAATTAACTGAGATGGCACAATATCTTGGAAAATTATGATGAACCCTCTCGAGGGGATTATCGTCCCTGCGGGAAATTGATAAACTGCCTCGCTACCACTCCCCTCTTCATCTGTAATGTTCCAACCTCACATATCAATTGCATTTGCCGTAGGATTGAATAATTCAACATATTCCCCTTTATCGCCTGATAACGCATCATCGAAAAGAATCTCATTAATTACAACGTTATTAGGGTATTGGGACATCTCTATATTCTGTTTTTCTATCTCTATAGTAATTTCTGGGGAAGCGAGAATTCCATTAGTTACGATCATTCCCAAAGGTAAAAGCATTGTGAGACAAAGTAGCAATAGAAGACTATTTTTTATCTTTCTTATTCTCAATTCTTTCGAACTCCGATTCCCATTCTTTTTTTTTCTTAAAAATTTATTAATTTTCTGTTACAAAGATTTCCTCATCTTTGTGAGTAATTATATGGTAATTTATAATATTAAACTTTAGGGTAAAAATTCTTGATGCATAAATATAGATTTTCAGAAGATTTCGCTTTATTTTGTCCAATTTATCCTATAACATTATTATATTTCTAGTCTGAGATCTCATTATCCTCCTTGGAATTATTTTTTCTTGGAAAAAACCTTTCTATATGTTGAATAGTTGAAAATTTATGAGCTTTTTCCTTAATTTTTTCTCCACATTCATCACAAAGGTTCATTGTTGCTTCAATTCTTGCCCCAATATGGCTGGGAATGGTTTTCTCAAATTTAGTAAGCTTAGTCGCTTCCCTTTTTTTACATAATTCACATAATACCATCTAATTATCATCTTTTGAAAAAAAATTGAAGATCTTTTGGATTTATTATATTTTCTACGTTATCGTTTAAATTTCATTTCGGAATGGTTTATTAATCTATATAAATAGATCTTAAGAAAATCGGTTATTAAAAATGAAATCAATGCATATCCCCATACAAATAGCGCAAATGTCCATCCGATAGGTGTAATAATTATGCCATATACCGCAATTAGTGTTGCTACTAATTGAGTAAGGACAATCGCTAAAAATAGGATTTTAGCAGGTGGTGGAGACCAAAAATGTCGCTTCGTTCGTGCTACAAGAACTGTTAAATGCCCTGCAACAGAAAGTTTGAGAAAAATAAATGTCTGAATCATTTCAGGGGATAATTTAAAAACTTCTAAACCGATATAAAAGATTCCAAAAGATGTTATTACTCCAATTGCTCCTAAAAGAGTAGCAATTCCCATTCTCCTTGCCCATTGGTTTTTGCTACACCGATTGTGCGATAACCTCCTGTAGCAAAATTATCAATCTGTTTATCAATAATATCCTTAATTGCGTCTTCTTGAGAAATAAATGATAGTACAACCTGAGGTGCTCCTTTTGACACTTGAAATTTGGTGCCTTTTGTATCTTCAACCGTGGCTTCGGTACGTTTTGAAACGGGATCGAAGGGTTGGTCAACTGTTCATAGATTCTTCTCCCAATACGAACTGTCCTCCTGGAAAAGAGAGATCGATTAGCTAACAAAATCTTTTTAAGGATAATTTTTTTTGTAAGTAAATTATTTCATGCAGATAGAAGTGAGCCGGAATGCCTTATACTTATGCGGATATTCCAGATAATATTCAATCGAAACCGTACCTCCCGTTACTTCATAATATTTGGGAAGGGTATCAAGAATTTGGCTGGGATTATTTTCAAAAAACCTTCAAAGTTTTTACTGAAGAATTCTATGAAGTAGCTACAAATCGTTTGAATGATTCAATCCGTACAGCCAAGGCAGTACTTGAGGGAAAAATCGAACATCCAGATAAATTGTTAGCATATGCATTTTTTCCACCTGTAATCACCATACGTGAAGATTTACAGACAGGAACCGCCAAATTACTCTACGGTGAATCTGTTGATGCATCTTTCCTTGTAGTAGATGATGCTACCCGCGAAATTTTATTTATTTTAAACACTCATATCGAAGATGGGATTCCAGTCGATTGGTGGACCGTCAATACGGATGATGAGGTCTTAGATCGACGGCATATGCGATTAGGAATCAAATTAAGGGATTTTCCAAAAAAAATTAAAAAATTTATGGACATTGGACTAAGAGCTATTGATATTCTACGTGATATTCGTAATGAAAGAAGTCCCCAGTGGGCACATTCTAATTACATGTCCACTATTGTGTGGTGTTCTGCTGTTATAAATCAAATTGAATATACCAGTAACTTTGAAGCCTTAGGAGGGCTTTGGGATGGTATTGAAGCTAGTAGTTTGGGATTACCTGACTACCTCTTCTGTTATTGCCCTTGGCCACCAATGATCCGGACTTTTACTATGATGGGACGAACAAGCTTCATTCTTCGTCTCGCTGGACTTTCAACCGAGCATAAGCTATTCACACAAGGCATTAATTCTAATAATTTCAAATGGCTTGAGAAAAACGCTCCTGAACTAGTCGACCTATTTATTCGTAAAGGTTGGGAAGAAAAAGGTATAATCCGTCCTTCTGAAACCATTACGGAAGAATATCCCTATCTAAAAGAAAAGACTGATATCCCTAAGAAATATTCACTCGCTTCTAAAAAGCATCCTCGCATTCTTTGTGAAGATTTAGGACTTACTTGGAAAGAAGCCGCCTTAGGTGTCTTTTTAGATGTAAACCACGAATTTCCCGAGACCGAATCCATTACTTCTTCGCATATTATTAGCATCGGAGTTGGATTAGAAACAAAATTTCTAAAATAATTTAGTATTAGAAAAAATTTAGAATAACTACTGGGATATGAATTGAATCTGCTATGTATAATAGAATAATCAATTAAATTGATT
>SUPS01000231.1 GCA_005191415.1 Candidatus Helarchaeota ASGARD archaeon Hel_GB_A | reverse complement strand
ATTAAAAACCCTTCCTAAATCCTTTGGGCAGCTTCAATCACTTCGGGAATTATATTTATTTGAGAATGAATTAAAGTTCCTTCCAGAAACCTTTGGGCAGCTCCAATCGCTTCAAGATTTATATTTATATGATAATTACTTAACTTCTATCCCCGAGACCTTTGGTAATTTACAATCGCTTCAAACTCTTAGACTGGATTATAATCAATTAAGAACCCTTCCCGAAACATTTCTTAATTTATCAAATCTTAAAACGCTATATATTTCGAATAATCCCTTGGATTCACGCGCCGAAAATATCTTGGAGAAATTAAGGGAAAAAGGTATAAATATTATAAAGTAAAATAGCGAAATTTTAAGTTATTTTAAATAATATACAAATTATAATCTAAATTTAAGAAAAATAATTAATCTTAAGACCGATTTAGACTTAAATTTAAGAAATATTAAAATAAATAGAACAACTCAAAATTTGGGATGCTAGAGGTTATGATCTCAAATTTTACATGATCCCTGATTTTTCTTCAATTTCAGCAATAACTTTCTCAAGAAGGGGAGGACATTTTTCCTCTAGGAGTCGTTGCGTTTTTTCATCTTGAAGAGCAATTATCGGGGCCATCCATTTAAATAGATCAGCCAATTTCCGAATCTCTACTTCTTTATTGAGAGCGGCGCGCATAAGATCCTTTTTACTCAAAATAATATCAAGAAAGATATCCATGTTATTAAAAATCATAGCGGGATCGCTTAATTTACTATTTTTTTCGACAGTGAATTCAGTTATTTTATTTCCAAAAGTAGCCACATGATCTATTCCTGACCCCTTAATAATAAGTGCTAATCGTTTTCCTTTTGCCGCTTTATGAAATTTTTCACTATTGGGATCATTATTTGCAATAATACTGAGGCGCTGCGCAAAATATTTCATAAATAACTGGCTACCCCAATCAGGATTGATTTCGCCAGCCTCAATCTTTTTCATTACTCTTGTAACTCGCTTCTGGAGAGATTCAGGTAAGGGGACAAATTTAATTCCCATCGATGCCATGTATGCTCACCGACTTGGTTTGAAATAATTGATAGTTCTTATTACACAAGATTATTTAAAAATTGTTGAAATATAAGATTAGCATGAAATTCGACCTATATTAAAATGCTTATGAATATGAAAAAAATCTTATTGATTCAATTAAAGAGGGCTTTCAGTGAATCTAAAAGAAAAGCAACTATTCATTTTTGATCTCGATGGAGTAATTTACTTAGGAAATGAACCCATTCCAGGGGCGAAGAAAGTATTAGACTTCTTAACCACAAATAAAAAGAAATTTTATTATTTAACGAATAATTCTACTAAGACAAGAACTCAATTTAAGGAAAAACTTTTAAAAATGGGAATTAATGCCAGTGAGCAACAAATTATTACAAGTGCCTATGCAACGGCTAAGTATCTTCAGCGACAGCCTGTAGGACCTATTTATGTCATTGGAGAAATTGGACTTATTAATGAATTGCGTACTGCTGGATTCTCGGTTATTACAGAAGACACATCAAATGAACAAATTAAGTATGTTGTAGTAGGACTTGATCGAAATTTTACTTATCAGAAGTTAGCATATGCTCTAACTGCCTTGGAACGCGGCGCAAAATTTATTGCAACAAATGCAGATCCAACCCTTCCCACCGAATACGGTATCCTTCCTGGTGCAGGAAGTATGGTAGCAGCCTTGAGCACTGCAGCAAATATAAGCCCTATGATAATAATTGGAAAACCTAATACATTTATGGTAGATCTTATCTTAAATCAAGAAAAAATACCCCCTTCTCAAGCTATTATTGTTGGAGATCGCTATACTACGGATATTATGGCAGGAATAAATGCCAATATTAAAACAATCTTGGTAAAATCTGGCGCTGGAATCAAAGAAATTAAACTTATCCCACCATCAGGCCCTAATCCTGACCTTATTTTAAATTCGATTGCTGAAATTTTAAACTATTTTTGAAAGAAAAGATTTGATGATATTTATTGATAAGGACCTGATTTCACTACGACTTTTCTATATCTTAAATAGATTTCATAATTACAAATTAAATACATTAATTTTCGGAGAATAAGCGTGAATTCATAGAGTTTATCAAGAATTTTTCGGTCCCACCCTAAATTTTTTAATTTTCGAAGAATACGATAGTAACTATCGCGTCCAATATTTCCATTTCTATATGCATTGTCTAAATCGTCAAAAAGAAAATAATTTTTACTTTGAATAAATTGATTTAACCATTTTTCTACCTTTTTTGGTCGCCCACCTTTGATATTTTTTCGTTTTCGTTCCTCAAAAAAGTGAATTGCATTCTTTAATTCTTTTAAATTAAGAATTGTACTAATTTGAATGACTGGATGTTTTGGATCTGATAGTTTTACGATTAATGTTTTAATTTCAGACATAGTTTCATTAAAGATTTTTTTAAATAAAAGTTTTCTGAAAACTCGAGTTTCTAGTATTTGCGGAGTTTTAATAGGATTTTTCAATTGAGTGTAATGAATATTCGAGTTTTCAGTATTAGGAAATAAATCTTTTTTTCAAAAAAGCACGCAATAAGTTCTTAAGGAATCTTATCTTTCAGCTTTATTATATAGGAGATGACGCAATGGGTAGAAGAAGAAGGACAAAGATTCGAACACGACCCAGACCGAAATTACCAAACATATTTGACTGTCCGCTTTGTTCAAAAAAGGCAGTTGCAATAACATTCAATAAAGATCAGAATGTCTTCGATATAAGATGCACTAATTGTGGGAAAAAATATCATTATACAAATCCCACACGGCTTCCTATCAAATTTGGCTGTCCAAATTGCAAGGAAAAAAGCGTTACTTTTGAATTTGTGGAAGCTACTAATTCGATTCGAATATATTGTTCTGAATGTGGGAAATCTGTCTTTGCTTCTGCGAAACAATGGGAAGCAGATCCTGAAACATTTTCAGTCGTTGGATTTACTCCAAAAGGATCAAAATTAGGTTGCCCGAATTGTGGTTTTCGCACAATCAAGATTTACGTCAAATTACGTAAGGAATTTGCTGTAGTTCAATGTGGCGCATGTGGAATAAAAGAATCATATCCAGTTACACCATTAGATGAAAAAGTTGATGTTTATGGAAAATTCGTCGATGATATTCGATTAAAAATGTTAGAATATACAGAAGCGGAAGCGAATTCAAATTTACAAAGTGAATCAGAAATTCAAATACATGAAGAGAATCCTAAAGAAGATAAATAATCTTCAGAAAATCTTCAAGACAGCCAAATAAGTGGTAATACAATTGGAACCGAGGATGAAGAATTAGCAAATTAAAATACTAACTTCTATAAAAAGAAATAAAAAATTATTTGGATGGAGAAATTGCTTCATAAAAGACCCTAGGGCGTCCTCGCTTTTTTGATGGTACTGAAAACTTTCTAATTTGTTCATCTAGCATTAATTTTACAATTGTATCATAGATTGTAGTTCTCGGAATACCCGTTAAATCTTTTAATTCAGAACGTGTTATTGGTCCTTTTTCAGCAATAATTCTGAAAAGATAATCTTTAATATTTATTGACGGTTCAAATGTACCTCTACCTTTATATTTATACGTTACTTCTTTGTCACTTGCATTAGCCATATTATTCCACCTTCTTTTTTTTTCATATCAATTTTTTTCGACTTTTTTATTTATTTTTCTTGATTCATCCCTTTATAAAACTTTTGGAGAAATAGGCAGAGTAGATAAAACTTTATATCGTATAGCGCGCCATTTTAGAATATTCATTGAAATTATACTACTGAGAGAATTTGAGAAATTCGCAACTTAAATTTTTATTTATAAATTTTCTATTAAAGAAGTTTTTAAAAATCCAAATAGAGAAAGAATAGGTGATATTTTTTGGTCGTAAGGTTTCTCCTTGCTATTTTTTGAAAAATAAGGTTTTTAAGTCGTTTTTTTCCGAAAAAATCTATTTATTGTCGATTTTTATTTAATTTTTTAAATTTACTGTCAACCTTTATTTCTATTGGAAATTATATGCCTAGGGACTGAGAGATCCCTGAAAGTTTTCTATTTTTATTGTTTCCGACAAAAATCTCGAAAAATTAAATGTCGTTTAACTCAAGTTTCACGACATTGGATCGAGTAATTTAATAAAAAAAGGCTTCATTTTCTACACGATTTTCAGCATAATTTAAAGTTTCTTGCTTGTATGATGAAAAATTCAACAAAAAAAATAGAATTAGTTTTAGAAAAGATAAATTTTAAAATAAATTTATTTCCACACATTTTTTTGGTCGATATATTGAAGGTCATAGTAAGAAGTGAAAATTCCCAGTCCAAAGATGCCACAGTAAGCCAGTTGCGCTCCAATAAAGGAAATGTCCCTTAGAATATTTCCGACTTCAATAAAAGAGTATATGAGTGAATCACTCATCAGTAAAAGCATAGCAATCAAAAAGAAGAGAAGGTAAATCCAGTTTAACATTTTAATTTTTTGACCTGTAGAATTCGTTCTGTTGATCAAATGAAGATTTACATAGATCAAAGTTAAATCAATTGCAACAACAATGAAAAAGAAAATAGTACTTATAGTTTTTAAGGCAGAAACACCGAAACTTGATAAGATATAGAGAAGTAAGGCGATTGTATTCATCAGTAATGATATCAATAAAAAGTTTCTGAATGAAGAATTTTCCTTATTCATTTTTACACCTCTTATTTATAAACAATATTGGGTAGCTGCAAGGAAGCGTTCCATGAAGTAGAGGGAGACTTGTCCTCCGTATGAATTGAAAGAATAGTCAAATGCATGTCCTTGAAATGGAAATGTCAGCAAGATTGCTGGTCGACCTGCAGCGTCGAGGGCTTGCTTTAATTGCAATGCTTCAACGAAAGGTACCATATTATCCTTCTCTCCATGCATAATTAAGCAAGGTGGAGCAGAAGCGTCTACTAATTTTACAGGAGAAATTGCATCAAATAATGATTTATTGGCTTCAGGTGTCCCTCCGAAAATTTTAGTCATGTATGTTTCGAGATTGACTAATTTACCGAGAGGATCATTTACATGTGTCAGATATAGATGAGTCATATTGGCAGGGCAATAGAATAACATGAGTCCTTTTAATTTTAACGTTTGATTGAAGACATTACGATATGTATTATTCCAGCCTAGAAATAATCCAGTTAAATGTCCACCTGCGCTATTTCCTGTTACGTAAATGCAACTTGTATTGACTTTATATTCTGCAGCATGAGCAGCTAAATAATCTGTAAAATTTCCTACTACTTGTAATGCAATTTCCGGAATGGTATAGGATTTATTTAACATATCTCTTCCTAGAAATCCTTGTATAAATCGTAGTAAATTTTCAATAGTTGGATCCTCAGGAAAATGACCTAATCCGTATTGGATATCAAAGACACAATATCCTTGAGAAGCAAAATAGCGTGATGCCATTGGTCGGTTTTCTGAACCTTTATTACCTATGATCCAGGCGCCTCCGTGGATATTGATTATTGTCGGAAAGGGGCCATCTCCTGAAGGAGGACAATAATAATCGAAATAAAATGAATCGTTGTATTCAGGAATAGTTAAGTATGGCCCGCAATCTTTAGTTACATTGCAAGGAAAATTTTCATGTGAATTGTACATTTGCCATAAATCAAAAGGTGTAGACTTAAATTTTGATTTTAATGATTCTGGAATTTTCTCCATATAATTAGCTCCAAAAATCGTTTCGAACTGTGTATTACCTTCTTTAACCGTTTTTGAAATTCCTGTAAATGGTAGAATATTGAATGTAATTATGACTATTCCTAAGATTATTGGAATTAGCCAAACTTTTGTGTTCCGATGATGTAATCGTACCATTGCAATTATAATGATAGGATATATCAGAAAAGAGTAAATTGCTAAGATCGGAACTAAACACATTACGAGAGTGCCTACTAAAGTCAATCCACCTGTAACAACGAGAAATGCTGTATATAGACCAAAGAGTAAAATTATGTATCCTGCTATTAATAGTAATATTCTTAAAAGACCCTTTAAAGTCACTCATTTGCCTCCAAATAATTTTGGTTCTTTTTTGCTTCAGTAATTGGTTTGTTTAATATTTGTTTTTTGGTTAAAAAAAAATTTGGTTAGTTAATAAGAATTTTAATTATATAAAATGATAATAAACCAAAAGTACTGTGGAGGAAATAATAGAGTACTATGTTCTGGCATAGATTATAGTAGTACTATCTTTATACGAAAACCCCTTCATTTCCAGTGGAGATTATTTTTATTTGATTAAAATTAGTCATTTAATCTTATTTATAATATGATTAAAATTACTCTGATTGTTATGAAATAATTCTAATTTAAATAATTTGTTATAAAATTTTTTTTAGTTAAACTTCAAAAAAATAAATAAATTGTCGAATAAAAATCTTAAAACTACAAATCTGTCCACAGGAAATCAAACGGGTAGGCCACCAGTACCGTAGTATCTCAGCAATATTAAAT
>SUPS01000230.1 GCA_005191415.1 Candidatus Helarchaeota ASGARD archaeon Hel_GB_A | reverse complement strand
AATCTAGTTAATAAAAAAAGTTTAAAGGAATTTAGGAAATTAAAAGGAATTCTACCTAATTCTGCAAAAATAATCTATCTAACAGAAAAAAAGAAGGAATTAGCTTGGGAAGAAGGAAAAACACCATTGACCAGAAAAAATAATGATTAATCATGTCAATTGAGAAAATTTTACGTGAATCCAGGAGTCTTGTATTAGACACTAGTGTATTATTGGGATATTTCATGAATGAGGAATTATCAATTATCTCCCTTTTGGATAAATATATATTTAACGAGGATTCGTTACTCACATTATATGGACACAATTTATTGATGACAGAAATTTATTATATTCTTTGTCGTGTAAAAGGCATTTCTGAAGCTGAAAATGTTATAAATACAGTAGAAAAGATAATTAACATTGTTGATGAATCATGGCTTTTCAAAAAGGCTGGGCAAATCAAATGTAAATATCCTATAGCTCTTTCTGATTGTTTTTCTATCTCACTGGGGTTATTTCAAAATTGCCCAATTTTTTTCTTAGAAGAAAGAGAATTATCTCGGGACGTTATCCAAAAATTAACTCGAGATTTTAATTGTAAAATTTATATTGTTTCCTAAGATAAAAGGTAAAACAAAGTGATAAAAACAAAACAAAGGTAAAACTCATGTTGAAAACAAAGCATCGGGTATTTATTCTTTTATCCATTACTTTAGCAATTGGCGCTGCCTCCCTTGTAAATCAAATTGCAATTTATTTAAATATCAATCCACAAGATCCGCTTTTTTTCAATGAATCTAACACAGCAATATTTAAATATCACAATGGTACAGAAGAAAAAACTTTAAACCTAACGGTCGCCGAACTTTATGGAACTTGGTCCAATGTCGTTGTAACCATTGATTCAGAGAATTGGTTTATAACAACTCCAGAAGGATATGTATCGAATACGGATCGTTATCCAATTTTCTGGCTTCATGTCTCCAATCCCTTGACATCAGGGTTATCTTTCGGAATAACTCCTGGTATGTCATTTAACGTGACTGATCCCATCGGACTCATTGGACCTGACAATATGAATTATACTGCGATTATCGATCGGAAAATGGTTCTCTGGCCTACCGAGCCTGGCTTACATGGTGCTCAATATTCTTTTCTAGTAACCTTTTACAATGCATCAAACAATGTCGCGATTGCCCAAGGTATTTACGATTCAACTTGTGGGCTTTTATTCAAATTAGAAGGTGGATCCCCGTATATACAACTTGATCTCCAAGAGACGACCTATCCTATTTCTCGAAATCGAATGATGAGCTGGCCATGGGCATTGGGATTTTCCATCGGCGTTGTCATAGTCGCTTATATTTTAATGAAGAAACGATGGGAATTTGAAGAAGAAACAATTCGAGAAATTACATTGCTCATGACCGCAGGCGTTGCTGCAGGCATGGTGGATATCTACGTTGATGTATGGCTCTATGCCCTCTTTGGGTTTATGGGAAATATTCTTCTTCATATCGGGGTTGCATTAGGCTTTTTAGCCATCTGTTTTTATCAAAAATATAAAATCAAATGGACCATTCCTGCGTTCTTAGAAGTTGCATTTATCCTTCCAATGGTGCTTGCGGTAGGTGATGACTATGTTCCACATCTTACTGCCTTTATGGGACTTATAATTACATGGCTTATCTTAATTTACATCTCGGGATATCCAAAGCAACCTGAATCGAAAACTAAAATAGGACAAATTATCTCAGAATTTGTTTAATCTCCTCTTCTATTTTTTTATTTTCAAAGAAATCCCTATGTGTTTTAAGACGCTTTACCGACCTGCTAAGCGTTAAATGTCTCGCATCGGTTTCAACTGCCATTGAATGGATAATCTTCATCTTCCCTCGCTTTTTTTCTCTTATATAGGTCCGCAATAAGTGGCAGAAAAGCCAATCAACCCCTAATTTTGCAGGTTTCCGAAAACCTCCTATTTCATTAAAAATGTCGCGTCGCACACAGATGTTCGACCCCGAGAATTCAGGGGTTCCAAGCAATTGTCTCATGGTATAATAAATAAACATGCCAACATTGAAGAAAAAGCGCGGGTTTATTATTTTAAAACGTGCTATGGGTAATCGTTGAAATAAAAACCAAATAAAATAAAAAAGGGCAAATTGTGGGAATGTAAATATCCCATATAATGTAAGGAAAAATGCGTAAATTCCATGTGTTGGTCCCGCGTAAACTATTGGGGCGCCACATGCCCATAACTCAGAATCTTTCTGAAATTCGGAAAAAATCCGTTCTACATAATTCTCGGGAATAAAGGTATCCGCATCGAGAAAAATGAGGTATTTAGATTGGGTTTGGGCTACTCCGAGATTCAACTGATAGGCTTTTCCTTTTATGGGCGATTCCAGGACTCTCACGTATTTCTGGGCAATCTTAACCGTTTGATCTTGACTTCCGCCATCAACGACTACCACTTCATAGGAAGCCTTAGTTTTTTGGTTTAATACTAGTTGAAGTGTTTTCTTTATGTTTTTTTCTTCGTTATATGTTGGAATGATGATTGCGATATCCACAACCACTGCTGTGCCCCTTTTAACCTACTTTTACTTTGAAAGTTGTCCTGATGCAAATCGTCTTCGCTTTCGCTTTTTTTTGGTTATCAATTTCTGGAGTTCATTTACCAATACTTCTTTTGCTTTTAATTCAGGATATTCTAATTTTGCTTCAATTGCCTCAATAGTTTTTACGCCCGAGATAAATTCTGTTTGAATAAAATTTTCTAATTCCATATATTGGGCTTCTAATTGATTCATCCGATCTTCCAGGATGCTACTTAATTTCACCACCAAATCGAAAATATTTGTCATAACATTCAAGATATTACTCGGAACTGCTGTCTGACTTATGTCTTTAAGTTGAGTCACCGTACTTTTTACACTTTCACGAAAGCCTTGGGCCTTAGGTAAGGTATTATAAATTGAAGTAACATAATAATCGTATTTTATACCTGCTTTATCTAGTTTAACGTCTAAGACTGAGCGGATTCCAATATAATTTTCACGGAACTCAGTAGTATCTATGAAATCTGGATCTGCCTTATGTAGAAGGATAATAAAGGTGGGATGTTCTTTAAATTTTGTTAGAACACTAATAACATGATCTATATATTCAAATACTTCGTTGAAACGTTTTGAATCTTGGATATCAATTACAAGCAAGATGATATCCACTTCATCAAAAATGAGGTTCTTCTCCTCAACTGTAAATTGTTCTCGATATTGTTTCTGCCCTGAGAGATCCCAAAGAGACATTTTAAGGCTTTGTAACTCGACTAATTCTCGAAAAATGCCTCGTGTTGGTTTAATATTTAAGAGCGTATCCAATCCTAATTCGCGCTGAATGATATTTATAACGGACGTTTTTCCAGCGTTGTCGAGCCCTATGACGAGAACTTTTTTTATTTCACGGGTAAAATCGGGTGTTTCATAAATGAATTTAGCTGCGGTTTTCCAGCTTTCCCAATCTGCTTTAGAAATATTATTTTTGTTGAGAATTTCAAGTCCTTTTTCATCCAACTCTTTTAATGCTAAATCTTCAATAGTTTCAATCTGAAAGAATTGTTCTAAAATTTCTGCATTTTCAGGTGAAATTCCTTTTAAGTTAGAGGGTGGAAGCACAAAAATCTCTTCGATATTGGCAAATTTCACCTTTATCTTGAGTAGATTCTGTATCTTCGCAATTGCATCTTGCTCATCTAAATTCTTACTCATATAACATCTTCCTTTTTTTCATCAATTATTTTTTAATTATATTAACCATTTTCTTAATATTAAGAATTGTATGCAATTATTTATATTTGGATGAATAACTTAGTAATGAAATTTTCTTACGATTGGTTTCCCATTTCTTTTGAACTTTTTACCATTGCTTTTATATTTTCAAGGGAAGTCGAATATGCCACTTCACAGCCTGAACTTAGAATAAATCCGGTACCCATCCTTCTAATTAAGTCATTACATTTCTCTTTAATCTCTGGAGGCGATTTCATGACTAAATCTGTAGATGAAATGTTACCTACAAGACAGATTTTCCCACCCAAAAGCTTTTTAGCCTCTACTAAATTAACTTTTGCATCAATTTCTAGATAATCTGCCCCAGTTTCAGCCATTTTAGATAAAATTGGTTTTGTTTGACCACAAATATGTAATCCTACTTTAATATCATCTTTTTTTAATTCGGTAATTAATTCTTTTAATAAAGGCAAACTGCGCTGTTCAAAAAGCTTTGGTGATACCATATCACTTGAACCTGACGGATCAGCGATGGTTATCATATCAACACCCTGCTGAATTTTCGCCTTTGCAAAAAGAAGAGTAGCTTCATATGTATATCGAAATAGATCCTCCAAAATATTCAACCTATCTTTCATCAACGCGATCATAAAATCAGTTAAACCTAAAAATAAACTTCCTAATGTAAAAGGACTGGGAATATAACTCAAAATTGGGAGATCCTTCACTTCTAACTTTAAGTTTTTTATAAGCTGAAGGTTTAAGGGTATTCTCCCTTGCGATGAAGGATCTAATTTTGGTAATTTCTCTAAATCTTCTTTGCTTGTTATCAGTGCTTTTTCAGTGCTGGGCGGTTTATCTTTATATATTTTTAATGGTGCTCCCAGGCTACTAGTAACTAATACAAATGATCCTTCCCATCCAGCATAGATTCCATCATACCCCGCTATTCTCTGTGCATTTAATAATGCCATTTTCTGCTTTTCTGAATCCTCCAATGCTTCATCAATTCCCATCTGAATAAAGTACGCCGCCGCATATGTAAGCTGAGGTATCACCGGAGTACGATCCACTTCCTGCAGGTTGAGCGCACTTATAACGCGTTCCATCGACGTCATATCTTTCATCTTTATCACAAAATAACTTTATTGTGTGTTCAATCTTTTTAATTCTAACTATTTTTATCGATAAACTAATTAATTAAGGATCCTATTCCTTTTTAAAATTGGATAACCTTATAATTTGTCCAAGGGCAATCCTGTAAAATTTTTAAACGCATCTGTTTTTGATTTAATAATTCAAAGACGTTATCTAAAAATTTCTTATAATCTTTCTTCATAATTTCAATAAAAGCCAACTTAACAGTGTTTAGAAGCGGATCCTTCAATCTTAACTTGTCAAATTGCAAAGTAACTATATTTTCAATATGATGTTCTTTCTTTTTCTCTTGAAATAATATTTTTGCAGTAAAATCATTTACTTGATTACTATTTTCAAATTTTATGAATAGATGATCTGGATGTTCTTCTTGTACGGATGTAAACGTATGTTCAAAGTTCCATTTAAATAAAATAAAGTTAATACTATCCTTTATTCTCCAATTCCACCTATATTTTTCTATGGGATTAATTTCAACAAGCTTATAAGGCATTGCGGCTTGCCAAACCTTATGACACATGAAATACTGTTGCAAGAGAGCCGTAGGATAGGGGTATTTTTTCCAGATCTTGAAAAGTGGCATAAGAATAGAATGAAAACAGTATTTAAATATTGATCGTTACTATAAGTTAAGTTAATAATCAAGAATCATTTCGTTAATATTTCTGAGAGGGTTAGTCGTGGAACCAGATAAATTAAACGCCGAAGTTAAATGGCGTTCAATGATTTCTCTATTCTTGAATTATGTCAAGAATATTTACAAAATATTATTTCAGGAATTAGATGAAGATACAAATAAACGAATAATTGATAGTTTTAATTCCCAATTTTGGGGTGAGCAATCTCAAGCATTTATTGATTTATTTGATATTAAGCCAGGTACTGCAATTAATGCCCAGACTATAAAAAGAATTATCGCAGTTCTCTTTGACATCAAATATGTTCCTATAAAAGAAACTGAAAATGAAGTTATTGATGAAGAGGAATATCTTTTATGTCCCGTGCGAATTGCATTAGAGCCAATTCTACCATCTGTCTGCTCTCTTTGTGAATCATGGGGGCGCTTTCTCATTCATCAGCTCGACCCTTCTTTTACCCATAAGGTAGAAATTAAAAATAATATTTGCCGCCACATCACGATACGAAATAAAGAAAATTCCTAAATTGCTTCATTTTTTAGAAGCATTTTAATTTCTATTTTTCTTTATTTATTTATAAAAGAATGAAATAGAAGGAATTAATTTATGGATGAAATTCAACATCGTCGATATCTTCTTTCATATCATAAACAGAGTTTCTATGGTTTCTGGAAAAGTATTTTAGATAATCCGCCATGTAAAAAGCCAGATACACCACGTAATAAACAATTTTCCTATGAATTAGAAGCCGTTTATGATGGTGGAAAACATGAATTATATCTTCATTTAATTGGCGCTCCGGATGATTTAGACGGTGTGGAAAAACAGCTCGCGAAATATAAGATTGCTCGGATTGAATCGCAGAATTCGCTGGTATTAATCCTTGATGAGATTCCCCATCCCAGTTCTATTTACATCTTTAAGGAATTTTGCCGAGAAAAAGGATTTCAAATAAAAGGACACGAAATTCACCGGGAAGATCGAGTA
>SUPS01000017.1 GCA_005191415.1 Candidatus Helarchaeota ASGARD archaeon Hel_GB_A | reverse complement strand
GGGTTAAAATTCTCCCTCGTTTGAAGCTTGGAGACTACCTATTAAAGCGCCAACGTATTGATGGAAGTTTTGGAACTTTAGAGGAAACGTATTGGGCTGTAAATGCGCTAGCCCATTTAAATATGTTAGATTCAATTGATAAAGATAGTTTATTAAAATTTATTTTAACTTGCAAGAGAATAAATGGATTTTCTCCAAGTTCTCATGAATCGGAAGTAGATCTCCATTCCATCTTTTATGCTATTAATATTCTATTTTTAATCGAAAAACAAAATGTACTGTCTATAGAAGAATTTGAAACAATTTTCCATAATATTTTTAATTTTCAAAAAAAGGATGGTGGCTTTTCTCACTGTAATTTGGATTTTTGTCCAATTTGTAGGAGTAAATCTTCCTTAAAATCAACTTTTTTTGCGATTTTTTGTTTAAAACTTTTGTATGATATCAAGACAATTGATGAACAGAAGATATTGAAATATTTATCGCGACAATCTTCTAAAAAAGGGGTTCAACAAGTATTCCGCTTACTTTCACTTCTTCAGTTAAATCATATTGAAGATATCGATGAAGCATCAATCACATATCTAATCAATTTTCAGCAGACAGATGGTAGCTTTGGTTCTCTGGAATATTCGTTTTGGATACTTTACTGTTTAGATTCATTAAAACGATTGAGAAATATCAATAAAGGAAAATTATTTGAATATTTTAGAGCTCACCAAAAAGAAGATAAAAGATTTCAGGATGAAACTACGGGTGAACTCATCGATCATTTAAATATTAAGGAAACAGCTTGGGCAACTCTTGGAATCTCAATTTTATGGAATGAACTTATAGATTATATCGAACATAAACTTTTAATTCAAATCTACAGAAATGATAAGGTCTTAATCGAAAAGGTAGCAGAAGATTGTTTTGTTCGTTCTGATCTTATAATTTATTTAATTAAAAATTTAATGAAATATAATTGGTTTAATGTTGAAATCCGCGATAGCATCGATTTTATTAAAGCCTACGTCCAAAAGTTTGATGCAATTTCAAAAAGAATCGCTATTGCAATCTTAAAATATATTGCTGACCAGAATTTCGTGAATCTATCTGAATTGGCTAAAAATTATAGCGGAACCGATTATTCAAAAGCATTAGAGCGTGTTATTGCAGTAGCAAATGAACTCATCACAAAGAAGCTTATTATTGGTGAAATAAAATGGCATAAACGTTTTTTCCGAGTTACAGGGTTTTTATATGGTTCGCTACCTGGAAAAATCATAGTAAAATTAAATCAAATTCCTTATCATGAAGTTCTTCTTGAAAAAGAGCAAGTCCCAATAGAAAAAAAACGAATTCAAGAAGTTATTGAACGTATTAAACCCTTAACTGAAAAAATTAAAAATGAAATAGATAATTTATTAGATATTAATGAAGTTGAACTGGCGAAAGAACATTTAAAAAAAGATATTACGACTGCTCTTGACATTTTAAATACATCTAATCAAAATATAGAAATTAATATCTCTAAGTTTCAGTATCTAGATGGCGAATATTCTCGCTTTTTGATGCAAGATTGGGTTAAACTTTACCACAAAACGAAAGAATCTATTTTAGAGATAGAGAAGGAATATTTAGAGAAAATACGTAAAAAAGAACGAATCGTTAAAATTCTGAAAGATTTAGAAGCATTTCAAGAGTATGTTCAAAATCAATTAAATCATATTACAGATGAACTAAATAACACCTTGAAACTATTTCAGATAGCCTGTGAAGAAAAGACTTTGGAACAAAAAAAGGACGAGATCAAAAAAAGACTAGATTCTATCGCGATTTCTGTAGAACGCATCACTCCCCAACTCCGGACACAAGCTACGAATCTTTCAAAAGCCAGTATAGAGCTCAGGCGATCTCAGGAAACTTCACAATTAGATGCACTACAACCTCTTGAAAAATGGCTTGAATCTATGTGGATGAAAAAAAGGAAAAATACCATTAAAATAATAAATGATTTAAAAGCACATCTAAATGCTAGGGAAGAATTGAAGGAGAATATAAAAAATAGAAAAGAATTATTTAATCTGAAATTAAGGGAATTATCTCATTTAATTGATTCCAAAATAGATTCAACTCAATTTATGACTGCTAATACAATGCTAAATGAAAAAACAGAAGAGATCTTAAAATTTCTATCAGAATCAAATCAATATATTCTCAATTTTATTCAAGATACAGATTCTTACTTGGAAGGGTTTCAATTAACAGTCGAGGATATCTTTGAGGAATGGTCAAAAATTACTCTGGAAAATATGCGAAAAGAGCTGAATAGTGTTAAGAGCGATCTTGAGGTTAAGATCTTATCTAAAAAAGAATTAGATCAAAATAGTCAATTAGATAAAATAATAGAGAAGAACATGCTAGAATTAAAAAATGCAGCTGAATCTATGGAAAAAAATCTTCTTTATCTTATGGAAATTAGAAAATTAAGTGAAATTACAAAAGAAATGAAACAAAAAATCTCAAATATTGAAGAATTGATGAAATTCTGCAACAGACAAATACAAAATTTCGTTAAAAAAACCTCTCAAGAATTTCCAAATTTTCCTGAAACTTCTCAGGTTACTACACATAAATGGACCCTCTTCAAGGAATCCTTTAAAAGAGAATTATCTCTCATTACCGATAGAATCAAAGAAAAATTGTTAATAAACATGATTTTTACAGTAGCACCCATTTTTCACGGAGGGCGCGTAAAATTAGATTATTTGGCCTCTAAACTAAATCTGAAGAAAAAAGAGATTGAAGATAGAATCGTATATCTCATCTCTATGGGGAAATTAGAAGGTCAATTTGATAAAGATCATGAGGAAGTTATTCCTCTAACAGATGAATTAAAAGAGTTATTAAAATTTGAACGAATGATCAAACAAGAAATGGATAACCTAAAAGCAGAATATGAACGTACAATGCGATTATTTGAGACGAGTTGCCGTAAAAAACAACTTGATACGAAAGTTACAGAAGAAATAATCGGTAGAACGCGCGAAATTCTTTCTCAAAAATATAATACAGAAGTAATTATTGATAAGCAAATAAAACAATTACCAAATCATATCGATCTGCAAATTCTTTTAGATAAATGGTATCAACAGAAATTTGATGTAGAACAGAATCTTACATTAATTACACAGAAAATTTCTCAGCGACTTAAATTTCAGGAGAAAATCGAGCAATTTGTGCGAAAAATTAGAACGAAAATTAATGAAATAGCCGATCCTATTGAAATAAAACTTAATTCTAAGGAATTTCTAGAAGCTGACAAATTATTATCAAAATTAATTAGGCAAATTGAACCTGAATTAAAAAGATTCGATAAGGAATTAAAACTTCATGTAGATAAAATTTCAAATGATCTACCGCGGTTTGACCTTGTTGTCGCGGATCTAATTACCCAATGGTCTAAAGAAAAAACAAAATTAAAAACCGATTTATCGGATTTAAATTCTCGATTAAAAGAAAAAATTAATGATGGCCTGATTGAGAAATACAAACAAGAGTTGAACGAGTTAATACATCATTGCAATGTAATCTTAAATAATTTCCTTGATAATTACGAGAAAGATATTGATTTAAAAATTCAGAAAGGTGATTTAACTACACCTATCCCGCAATTACAGAATTTTCATAAAAGATTTGACAAAATGATAAAAGATTGTGAACAACAGATACATCGCTTTATTGATATTAAATCAAAATTTTTAAAGGCCTTTAAAGATGCAGCAAATCCCCTAGTAATTCGATGGGATCTTTCAAAACAAGAGCTCCAAAAAGCCTTTCAAGAGACCTATTTACAATTAGAAAATCAACTCCTTGTTAAATATTTACAAACTAAACAAATTGCCTATGAAACATCGAAATTAGAACTTAGCATAATCTCAAAAGATTTCAGTAAATTAAAAATTAAGAAAAATGAACTACGACAACGATTTGCATCCCTCATAGCTGCGGGAAAATTAGGAGGCAAACTTGATCCAACTACCGATGAATACATTTTTCCTGTTGATCGGATAGAAGATGCTCAATTAGAACGCCCTCCATCTCTTTTAACTAACGAAACTCCATCTCTCACTTTTAAAAACAGGCTTTGGGATAAAATTTCAGATATTTTTCGCAAATGGTACCCTGTCATAGGGTCATTTGGCTCTATTGCAGGTGCATCCGTTACTATTTATTCTTTAACAGGACTAATATTACCTTCCATTTTATTACCCAGTATTGTTTTCCCAACTCTTTTTATTTACGTACTCTATACGCATTATCGACGAAAAGGAATTGACAATAAATGATAATTAACTATAACGATCTTTAATAAACGATTTAACCATTATATTCCTAATTGAAAATAATTTCTTCAGATAGAAGGTAATGAAATGCAAGAAAGACGGTTTCACGTAGCGACTGAAGAAGAAATTAGAAATGGAAAAACTACTGATATATATTTTATTCGGGCAAATAAAATCTTAAAAAAACATGGTTTAGATAAAGTTCACGTCTACGCTGAAGTTAGTACATCAGGATTTCCCAATAATTGGCAGTGGGCTGTCTTAGCTGGTGTTAGAGAAGCAATAAATTTGCTAGAAGGACATCCAATCGATCTATATTCATTTCCTGAAGGTAGTATTGTTTTTCCAACTGATTACAATGGATATCGCATGCCCATTATGATGATTGAAGGAACTTATTCCGATTTTTCAGTTTTTGAAACACCGTTATTAGGATTAATTTGCCAAGCATCTGGAATTGCAACCGCCGCCGCAAGATTACGTACACTTGCCCCCAATAAATCGATTCTTTCTTTCGGACTACGACGGATGCATCCCGCTATCTCTCCAATGATCGATTATTCTTGCTATATTGCTGGTTTAGATGGTGTTTCAGGCGTCTTAAGTGCAGAATTATTAGGTATTCCCCCTTCTGGAACTATGCCACATGCAACGATAATTATTTTTGGTGATCAAATTAAAGCATGGAAAGCATTCGATGAAGTTCTTCCTCCAGAAATTCCGCGCATTGCTCTATGCGATACATACCGCGATGAACGAGACGAAGTAGTTATGGCTGCCGAAAATGTAGAGAATTTAACTGGCGTTCGATTAGATACCCCATCAAGTAGAAGAGGAAATTTCATAAAAATTATTAGAGAATGCCGGTGGGAATTAGATATTCGGGGCTATAAGGATGTGAAAATTTTTGTTTCTGGAGGTATCGATGAGGAATGGATTAAAAAATTGACAATACCTGAGGTCGATGGGTTTGGTGTCGGATCTTACCTTTCAAATGCTCCAACCATTGATTTCGGTCTAGATCTAATTAGTGTCTATCGAAATGCAAAGTGGATACATGCTGCTAAACGAGACCGCTTAAATGGTAAAAAGAAAGTGTGGCGATGTTCAAAATGTCTTATCGATTTAATTACTCTTCAGAATGCTAACCCTCCATCTTGCCCTAAATGCGAAAAACAAATGTCTCCTGCAATGATTCAGTTTATTAAAGATGGCGAAATTATAGAAGAGATACCACCGCCTGAAAAAATTAGGAAAACTTTATCAGAATATTTAAAATTGGTATCTGTTGATTAGCTAATTTTAATACCTTTTTTTGATTTAGGAACTTAGAAAATGTTTGAAATTATAGCTAGAGACGCAGCAGGAAGACTTGGACGCCTAAAAACGCCGCATGGAGACGTCTTGACCCCCACTCTTATGCCCGTATATAACCCTAATATCCCAATGATTCCAGCTAAGGAATTAGAACAGGAGTTTAAAATTCAGATATTAATTACTAATGCCTACATTATTTATCGAACCCCTGAGTTACGAGAAAGAGCGAAGCAAGGTGTTCATAAATTAATTGGGTTTCAACGAGCTATTATGACAGATTCAGGAGCCTATCAAGCATGGATCTATAAAAAAGAATTAGACGTGACGAATCGTACGATAATCCAATTCGAGGAAGTTTTAGAACCTGATATTGCTACAATTTTAGATGTTTTTACAGAAACCAATGATTACAATATCGCCCGAGATGGTGTTGAAAGAACAATTAAAGCAGCTGAAGAATGCATCGCACTCCGCGAAAAAGAAAAAATATTATGGGCGGCCCCTATACAAGGCGGGCAATTTCTAGATTTACTAAAATATTGTGCAAAAAAATTATCTGTACTTGATTTTGATATTCACCCTCTTGGAACTCTTGCTCCATCACTCCAAAATTATAATTATAAACAAGTTACAGAGACTTTACTTGTTACAAAACAGCACATCCCTCCATCTCGTCCTCTCCACGGCTTTTCAATAGGTCACCCTATATTTTTTGCATTAGCCGTTGCGGTAGGAGTTGATCTCTTTGATTCTTCTGCTTATGCTTTATTTGCACGAGATAATCGCTATTTAACAGTTAATGGAACACTGAAATTTGCCAACCTTGAAGAATTTCCTTGTGTCTGTCCTGTATGTTCAAAATTTTCTCCTTCTGACTTAAGAGAGGTAGATAGATTACAACGAGAATATTTACTTGCTAAACACAACCTCTATGCCACAATTAATGAAATTAAACGAATACGTGTTGCAATACGCGAGAATTGGCTGTGGGAGTTAGTACAAGAAAGAATAAGAGCTCATCCGAGTCTATTAGATGCCTTTAATTATATTTTATCAACGTATTCGGATTTTTTCTTAAAATATGATCCTATCTCAAAAAAATCAGGATTTTTTTATAGTGGATCAGAATCATTATTACGTCCTGAAGTAAAAAGATATGAAAAAAAGCTTTTAGAGAATTATTCTCCTCCTCCCAAGGCAGAAATTCTACTTATTTTTCCCGATTTAGATATTCGTTTTGAAAATTCTCCCCAATTTCGAAATTGGATCGATCAAATTCCCAATAGAGAACGAATTCATCTTTGCTTATATTCTCCCATTTTTGGAATTATTCCCGAGGAGCTTAAGGATATATATCCTTTAACACAACATGAATTTCTAAATACCTACGATTTACAATTAAATTTACACGCAAAAAGCGTATTTCAAAAATATATTCAAAAAAATCAACTCAAATATAGTAAGATTTTAATATTTCGTCCAAAATTTTACTATAATACCAACGCCCAAAAGCAAGATTTAATTTCACATCCAATTGATGAAATTATTAAAGAAAAAGACCTAGAACTTACAATTGTCTCTTCAATTGAACAACTTAAATTAAATTTGGAGAAATTAATCTAAAAATAAGCTTATTTCAATTTTATTCATCGTTTAAATAAGGGATATTTTCAACGAAAGTTCCTATTCTCATTCAATTTTTTTTGTTGAAAAATATAAAAGGTTTAAAATCCATAATTTTTAAAAATCTTGTTTAAAATTTAAATATAAACTTTAATCATCCTTGGAGGATTCAAAAAAATGAGCCGTATTGCAGAAGGCAAATTTTTCGGAGAATTCACGAAAATGCTGAATTCTAGAGTTAAAGTAGTTACAAATACAAAAACATATACAGGCGCCCTTGTTGGATATGATCGAAATACCATGAGCATTTGTTTAAAGGACGCAGATGATGAAAATGGGACTCATTTTAACAAAATCGTGCTCTACGGTCAAAATATTCACGAAATTATCGAGACTAAAAAAGCTTTTGATCTTAAACGGCTGGCTGAGGACCTTCAATCCATCTTTCCTCGTGGAGAGGTGAAATTAGATACTGAAGCGGACGCTATTATCGTTTTAAACAAGATTAAGGTAACAGAAAAAGGGGTTCAAGGTAGTGGTCCTTTAGCTGAACGCGTTCGGACAGTCTATGATAAATTTGTAGAATCTATGGAAGCAGAGGAAGAAGAGGAAGAATTCGAAGAAGAATAGTCCTTAAAAATTCTGGTATTTTTTTAAAAGAATGAAAGGTGACTTTAATGCTCGAACTAAACGGGATTGTCAAAAAAATAGAAAAGACCGAAATTACAAACGTAGATTTGGTTTATTTTGAAGTGGATACTGAAACTGAAATGACATTAGAAATTGTGAAACGAATTAACCCCTTTAAAGAATCTGAACCCATAACCGTAATTTTCAATACTCAACCAAGTTCAAAAGAAAACCCAAAACTTATTTTGAAGGGATATTTATATTCAATTTCAAAAAATTCAGAAAATAATAAAATCTCCATATCTGTTGGAGGATTACAACTAAAAATTAAAACATCAAAAGATTATGATGAGTTTAAAGTAAGAAAAGAACTCTTTATTTCTTTTTTTTAAAAAAATTACTTTAATTAATCCAATCCAAATGAATTTTGGAGGTTTAATGAAGAAGGTAAATACTGAATGAAACAGATAAGAAAACCTTTTCTCATTCTAAAAGAAGGTAGTAAAAGAACTGAAGGCGAAGATGCTATAAGAGTAAATATTGAAGCTGCTAGAGTTATTGGCGAAACTATCAAAAGTACATTGGGTCCTCAAGGAATGGATAAAATGCTAGTTGATCGGCTGGGGGGACTAGTCATTACAAATGATGGTGCTACTATCCTAGAAGAAATAGATGTTCGCCATCCTGCAGCTAAAATAATGGTTGAAATTGCAAGAGCTCAAGATAGTGAAGTCGGTGATGGAACTACCACAGCTGTGTTATTAGCTAGTGAATTGCTAACCCAGGCTGAAAAGCTCCTCTCGCTTAAAATTCATCCTAATATTATTGTAAGCGGATTCAAAAAGGCGCTCAACAAGTCTCAACAAATTCTTCAAGGTCTTTCACTTGACGTCACTTTAAACGATCATACTATATTAAGAAATATTGCGAAGAGCGCTATTAATAATAAATTATTGGGAAAAATGGAAGAATATTTTGCTAATATTGCAGTTGATAGTGTTTTAAAAATTCGAGAAACCCGAAAAAATACATCTTTTGCAGACATTGAACAAATTCAAATCATAAAACATCAAGGAACTAGTTTATCTGATACCATTATGGTCAATGGTATCATTCTTGAAAAAGATCTTGAACATCCGGATATGCCAAAACGGATCGATAATGCAAGGATCGCTCTCCTAAATGTTCCGCTTGAAATAGAGAAAACCAAATTTAATACTGAGATCAGAATTACTACACCTCTTCAAATAAAGTCATATCTAAATGAAGAGGATGAAATTCTTCGAAAAATGGTTCAAAAAATTCGTGAATGTGGAGCAAATGTGGTAATATCTCAAAAAGGGATGTCTCTTTTAGTAGAGCATCTTTTGGCGAAAAACAATATTTTAGCCATTAAACGGATAAGAAAAAAGGAAATGATGAAAATTCAAAGAGCTACTGGAGGTAAAGTCGTATCAAGCGTAGAGGATCTTCGTGCTGATATATTAGGGCAGGCTGGACTCGTTGAAGAAAAACTTATCGGTACAAAGAAAATGATTTTTATTGAAAAATGTAAAAATCCGCATTCTGTTAGCATTTTAATTCGAGGAAGTATTGAACATCTGCTACACGAGGTTGAACGAACTCTTATCGATGCTATGTCCGTAATTGCCGATATTGTGAAAGATCCTCGTTATTTACCTGGTGGTGGTAGTATAGAAATAGAATTAGCCAAAAAATTACGAGAATTTGCCATCCAAATTGGGGGAAGAGAACAGTTAGCAATTGAAGCATTCGCTGATGCACTTGAAATCATTCCTAAAACTTTGGCTGCAAATGGTGGATTTGATCCCATCGATATTTTAGTCGAGTTACGCGCCAAACATAGTATAGCGAAAAATAAATATTATGGAATTGATGTTTTTAACGGAAAGATCGTTGATATGAAGGTACTAGGCGTACTTGAACCTTTAATTGTAAAACTTCAAGCATTGAAATCTGCAACTGAAGCTGCTTCAATGATTTTAAAAATTGATGACGTTGTAGCAGCAAAATTGATTGCCCCTGAGAGGCGTGCTGGTGCTCCAGGTGCGGAAATGGGACCACAATCTCCTAATCTCGGTCCTAAATCAATGGGTAAAATGCCGCGTTAGTGTAGCTGGTCAATCATCTAGGGCTCTCGATATTTAGGAGAAACCCTTGGACCCGGGTTCAAAATAATTTGATAACTCATCAAATTAGGAAACTCCCGGACGCGGCACCTTTTATCTTTTTGTAATTCATCTTTTATATCCAAGCCGCTAAAATATTTTTTTGATATTAAGTAAAATTCAGCGATTAAATCCAAACGAAAAATTTAAAAGCCTCTTTTAATTGTAGAGTATAAAAATCCTAACGTACTTTTTAAGGTTGGATGAATTAATTTTTCTTCAAAATTTCATAAAATGAAAGTATTCTCCCTCGGAGACGGTTATACGTTAAATGATTCAAAATATGTACGTTTACTGAAAAAATTTGAGATTTTAAATTTCAATGAATTGAAATTCATCTATATAAATTAAAATGGTGAATTAATATGGTTCATGCTCTTAAAGAAATAGATCACATAAAATTTGGGATTTTATCGCCTGATGAAATTCGCAAAATGAGCGTGACCAGAATAATAACGGCTGATACTTATGATGAAGATGGCCTCCCTATCGATTCAGGCTTAATGGATGGCCGCCTTGGTACTATTGAACCTGGCCAACGTTGTAAAACCTGTGGGAATCGTGTTGGGGAATGTCCAGGACACTTTGGCCATATTGAATTAGCCCGTCCCGTTATTCATGTTGGTTTCGCTACTAAAATCCAAAAGATTTTACGTGCTATTTGCAGAAAATGTAGTCGCCTGATCATTCCTGAAGAAGAGCTCCAAAAACTGGTGGAAGAAGAGGAGGAAGCAGAAGAGGAAGAAGTAACAGAACCTATCGAAGAAGCAGAAGAAGCCGAATCCGAAGTTTCAAGTAAGTCTGAGGTTCTCAGTATTTTAAAACGAGCACAAAAACTTACAGACTGTCCTTATTGCGGTGAAAAACAAGTTAAAATAAAATTAGAAAAACCAACAACGTTTTATGAAAAAACAGAAGCAGGTACAAACCGACTCAATCCAAGTGAAATACGAGATCGCTTTGAACGTATGACAGATGAGGATTGCCGAAAATTAGGTATCAATCCCGAATATGCCCGCCCTGAATGGATGATTTTAACGGTTCTTCCAATCCCTCCTGTGTGTGTGCGCCCCTCTATCACTCTAGATTCTGGGGTCCGTAGCGAAGACGATATGACCCATAAATTGGTTGATATCATTCGGATTAATCAGCGGCTAAGAGAAAATATCGAAGCAGGCGCCCCTCAATTAATTGTAGAAGATTTATGGGAATTGTTACAGTATCATGTTACTACCTATTTTAATAACGAAGTAAGTGGAATTCCTCCTGCCAGACATCGCTCTGGCAGAGCATTGCGAACTCTCGCACAGCGCTTAAAAGGGAAAGAAGGGCGCTTTCGGAGCAATTTATCCGGAAAAAGGGTTGATTTTTCAGCAAGAACCGTGATTTCGCCCGACCCGAACCTCAGTATTAACGAAGTTGGTGTGCCATATGATATTGCAAAGATTTTGACTATTCCGGAGCGTATAACGGAATGGAACATTGAAGAAATGAGGAAGCTAGTCATTAATGGTCCTGAAGTCCATCCGGGTGCCAATTATGTCATTAGATCAGATGGACGCCGCATTGACCTCCGATTTGTGAGGAATCGGGAAACAGTAGCTGACACGCTTGAGCCGGGATTCATTATTGAACGTCACTTAAAAGATGGCGATATTGTTCTCTTTAATAGGCAGCCATCTCTCCACAGGTTATCTATTATGGCTCATGAAGTCATTGTTATGCCCTATAAAACTTTTCGGTTAAGTTTATGTGTGTGTCCTCCATATAATGCTGATTTTGACGGCGATGAAATGAATCTCCATGTCCCTCAAAGCGAGGAAGCTCAAGCGGAAGCTCGCATTTTAATGCGGGTTCAAGAACAAATCCTCACCCCCCGATATGGAGGCCCTATCATTGGAGGCATTCAAGATTATATCTCAGCCGCTTTCATTTTATCGCGAAAATCCTCTCTTTATACACGGGAAGAAGTATGTAATCTTCTAATGGCTGCAGGCTATGTAGATGATGAGACATCTAAACGGTATGAAATTCCCCCTCCTGCCATTCAATACCCGCAAGAATTATGGACTGGAAAACAAATTATTAGTGTATTACTGCCTGAAGGAATAAATCTCTCCCTCCGCGCTAAGATTTGTCGTAAGTGTGATGTTTGTCAAAAAGAGAACTGTCCCTACGATGCATACGTTCTCATTCGAAATGGGCGCTTATTAAACGGCATTATAGATAAGAAGGCTATCGGGGCAGGTCAACCGGATAGCCTTTTACATAGAATCGTGAAAGATTATGGCACGAAAAAAGGACGCCGCTTCTTAGATTCCATTGCGCGCATGTTAATTGAAGTCATCACAAATATCGGGTTTACCATCGGGCTTGACGATGTTGAAATCCAGGAAGAGGCGGAAAATCGGATTCGTTATATTTTAGGAAAAGCCAACGAAGAAGTCAATAACTTAATTGAAGTATATCGAAGAGGAGAATTGCAACGACTGCCAGGCCGGACCTTAAAAGAAACTCTCGAAATGCGGATCATGGAAAAACTGTCAGAAGGGCGAGATGAAGCAGGACGCATAGCAGGAGAATATCTCGGATTAGATAAACATATTGTAATTATGACGAAGACCGGCGCGCGAGGAAATCCTCTAAATCTCGCACAAATGGCGGCTTGTGTCGGGCAACAGTCAGTCCGTGGCGAACGCATTCTCAGAGGCTATCGAAGACGCACTCTCCCTCATTTCCAAAGAGATGATCTCAGCGCTTCTGCCCGAGGGTTTGTGACATCCAGCTATTATACTGGTTTAAACCCTATCGAATTTTTTTTCCATGCTATGGGTGGGCGTGAAGGTTTAGTTGATACTGCCGTTCGTACAAGTACCAGTGGCTATATGCAACGGCGATTAATTAATGCCCTTCAGGATATTAAGGTGGAATATGATGGGACGGTCCGCAATGCTGTAGGAAATATTATTCAATTTAAATATGGGGAAGATCGCGTCGATCCTGCTAAAAGTGACCATGGTAAAGCCGTCAATATAGATGTGATCCTTGAAAAAGTCATTAGTGAACTCGATTTTCAAGGTCCTAGCATTAATGTAGAGGATATAAAATTCAAAAACCGTCTAGAGGAATTATATAAAACAGATCAACTGCCAAAATCGGTAGTCGAAAATTTAACTGGAAAATTGAAAAATTTTGACATTGATGTCTCCCAATTTGATGCTATCATTACCGAAACATTAAAAGCATACCATAAGGCGCTAATAGAACCAGGTGAAGCCGTAGGAGTGGTCTCAGCCCAGTCTATTGGGGAACCAGGGACTCAGATGAGCATTCCTGGTAATGAAAAAGTAATTATTCGTAGAGAAAAAGAAGTTGAAATTGTCTCTATTGGTGATTTTATAGATAATTTAATTGCAACTTTAACTCCAGATAAAATCCCAAATTATACTGGATCTGTTGTTTGTGATATTCCCGCAAATATGCAATTATTCGTTCCATCCCTCGGTACAGATGAAAAAATTCACTGGCGCCCATTAGTACAAGTCAGTCGTCATTTACCAAATGGTGATTTAATTAGAATTACTACCAGAAGCGGTCGCACGATAACATCAACATTATCTCATTCTTTCGTCATTCGAAAGGATAACAAAATAATTCCAATAGAAGGTAAGAAATTAACTATTGGGGATCGCATTCCATTAATTACTTCCCTTCCAATGGAAAATCCCATTCAAAAAATCTCATTGGAACAATATCTTCCTAAAAAAGAGTTTTGGTATGGTTCTGAATTATATAAAGCGGAAAAATCTGCATCAAAGCTCGGCAGATCTTGGAAAAAGGAATATGACAAAGCTTATACCGTCCCTGTCGATATTGACGGGCTCCGGGTCGCTTTAAAGACAAAGAAAACAGATCAATTATTAATGGGTTATATTTATCCTAAAATGCATCACAGCATGCATACCCGCATTCCAGAAGAATTGGAACTCAACTTCCTTACTGGCTGGTTCATTGGAGCCTATCTTGCAGAAGGGACTAATACGGGAACCTACATCAGTATTTCTAATGTAAATGAAGAATACCGCAAACGCGCCATTGAATTTGCTGAAATGCTCGGTCTAAATTATCATATTTCTAAATCAAAAGGTCCATACGGTCCTAGTATTACGCTTAGTATTCATTCGACTGTATTAGCTAAATTATTCGATCGGATGTGTGGCAAAGGCGCACATCGTAAATATGTGCCTACATGGGCATTAAATGCTCCTGATGAATTCGTAAAGGGACTCTTAAGAGCTTATTTTGATGGTGATGGGAGTATAAGTATTCAAAAATCACAAATTAGAGCTGGAACGAACTCTCGTAAATTGAGAGATGATATTTGCTTGCTTCTTTCACGATTTGGAATATTTAGCTCAAAATATAAGGAAAATTCTCAGTATATGCTAAGAATTCCTGGGAAATACGCTCCTGTGTTCAGGGATCGTATTGGATCAGATATACCCAAGAAACGAAAAGATCTCAAAACTTTAGCAAAAATAATAGAAAATCAGGAGGAAATAGGTGAAACAACATATGATATCATCGATATGATACCTGGTTTCGGGACGGTATTGAAAGATATTATGTCAAAATTGAAAATTCCAACTAAATCAAGTTTTGGAGTTAATATCCGAAAAGTTACAAGGAAACAAAAGATTGGACGAAGGACACTTCACAGATATCTCAATATTTTCAACGAAATCGCTACCCAGAAAAATATCGATATACACAAGGAACTTTCAATTTTACAACAAATAATCGATAGTGATGTTATATGGGATGAAATTATTAAATTAGAACTCATACCATCGCCAACAGAATTTGTATATGATTTTTCGGTTGATGGTCTTGAAACCTTTACCACCGCCGAAGGCTTAATTACACATAATACTCTAAAAACATTCCATTATGCAGGCGCTGCCGAATTCAACGTGACTCTCGGTTTGCCAAGGCTCATTGAAATCGTTGATGCGCGAAGAAATCCTTCCACACCAATGATGACCGTGTATCTAGAACGAACTGGCGAATCCGATGAAGAGATGGAAGAAAAAGCGCGTGAAGTAGCCCGAAAACTCGAATTAACGAAAATTGAAAACATTGCCAAATCTGTCGAAATTGACCTTGCTAATATGTCTATTGTAATTAGACTTGATGAAGATTTAATGAATGACAAAAAAATTGAAATCGATCTGGTTAAAAAACAAATCGAAACCCAACTTAAAGTATTCAAAAAAGAAGATATCAAAAGTTCCGAAAATATTATTACTTTAGATCCCAAAACGGATGATTTAGATAAAATCCAAAAATTACTTGAAAAAATTAGAGAATTACCAATAAAAGGACTAAAAGGGATAAACCGAGTCATTATTCGTCAAGATGAAGAGACAAATGAATATGTGATCTATACCGACGGGACCAATTTCAAAGAAGCACTTTTAATTGAAGGGGTAGACTCAAAAAAGACCATTACTAATCATATCCGCGAAATTGAAGCGACATTAGGAATTGAAGCATGCAGAACAAGCATTATAGAAGAGGCAACCAGTGTATTAGAAGAGCAAGGACTGGATGTTGATATTCGGCATATTATGCTCGTTGCAGATTTAATGACTTACAGCGGCAGAATCCGCCAGATTGGACGACATGGGATTTCCGGCAAAAAATCAAGTGTGCTAGCCCGGGCAGCTTTTGAGGTTACGATTAAACATCTTCTGGAAGCAGCAATCCGTGGTGATGAAGATCCCCTCAAAGGAATAACTGAAAATGTAATTATCGGGCAAGTCATCCCACTGGGAACTGGTGGTATCGATCTTCTATTGAATCCCTATGCCAATTCAAAACAAGGTAGTTAAATATATATAAAACCATCACAAGATTTTTAATTAATCTTTTCTTTTTCCTTTATAGGAATTAAAATTTTGAAAATATTACCGATAAGGTTTTTAAAAGTAAGAAATATATTTATTGAAAAAGGTCTAAGTAAAAACGAAAACAACATATCATGAATTTTATAGACACGGAGAAGTGCGATGATAGACGTAGATAATGCAATCAAAATTGCCTTAAAAACGGGAAAAGTTCAGATAGGATCAAAAAAGACTTTAAATCTCGTTAAACGAGGACAAGCTCTCATGGTAATCGTCGCAAATAACTGTCCTAAGGAAATACTAGAAGACCTAAAGACCTACTGTAAATTAGCTGATATATTTATTTATCAGTATAAAGGCTCAAACTACGATTTAGGATTTACCGCAGGAAAACCCTTCATGATAAGCGTGCTTTCTATTATAGAACCTGGTGATTCAGATATATTAAAACTTAAAGAACAAAATCCTAATTAAGTGCAATAACGTATTGTGTAATAAGTATTGAAAATAACTAGATGGAAATGACTAAATGACAACAAGTATAAAATTAGGCGGCAACGAAATCCGGTATATCTCTCTTTTTGAAAGCATTACTGGGGCAGTCGCTCGTGATTGTGTAATTGATGATGATCGAATTATTTTTATCGTTAAACCAGGGAATATTGGTCTTGCAATTGGCAAGAAAGGAATTAATATCAAACGCGTAAGAGATTTTCTACAGAAACCCATAGAAGTCGTTGAGTTTGCCCAATCCCCCGAAGACTTCATAAAAAACACATTAGCTCCAGCTCGAATTAAAATGATTACTATTACTGAAAGAAGAGATGGGAAAAAAGTCGCGATGGTAACGGTAAATGAAAAAGACCGTGGGATTGCAATAGGGAAAAATGGTAAAAACGTTGCCAGAGCCCGGATGCTCGCCAGGCGTCATTATAATATCGAAGATGTAATTATTAGTTAAGCTTTTTAAATAATAAAAATTGAATATAATTCAACTTTGAGGGGTATTTTGAATGGAACCCCGCCCAAATATTCTTGTTCTAGGTTCGCTTGCTTTTGATCATATTATGGAATATCCCTTTCTTTTTAGCAACACTATTGTAGTTGAATCGAAAAAAAATCTGAATGCGGCATTTACAGTCAAAAATATGACTGTGCTACGAGGCGGTACAGGAGGGAATATCTCCTATACATTAAGCCTATTAAATGCAAACTGTATTTTAATTTCTGCCGCTGGTAAAGACTTCTATGAACGCGGTTATCACAAATGTTTCCAAGATTCAGTTGACCTTCGGATAGATATTTACGATGATCAATATACTGCAGCTGCCTATATCATCTCTGATATTAACAATAATCAGATTACGGCATTTCATGAAGGTGCATTGGTCAATCTAGAAAAAATCGATTTAAAATCTAAAATCAAGCCTGAAGACAACGTCAGAGTTGCAATTAATGCACCAAATCCTACGAGTGCTATGACTAAATACGCCCATCAATTGTATGATCTCGAAATTCCTATGGTTTTTGACCCAGGTCAGCAAATCAAAATATTCACTAAAGAACAACTGAAAGAAATAATTCCCCTTAGTTCTTATTTAATCGTGAATAATAGCGAGTTCGCTCTCTTAGAAAAGACGTTAGAAACCAATATTCACCGTCTAAGAGAACAAATAGATGATATTATAGTAACTCTTGGAAATACTGGCTCTATTCTCTATCATAAAGATCAAAAATATTCGATTCCTATTGCAACCGCCAAAAAAGTAGTGGATCCTACGGGTGCAGGTGATGCTTTTCGTGGTGGATTTCTAAAAGGCATTATATCTGGCTTTTCAGTCAAAGAAGCTTGCCAATTAGGAGCCGTTATGGGATCTTTTTGCGTAGAAGCCCCTGGTGGACAAGGGCATTATTGTACTTTACCAGAAATAGAAGAACGCTATATTAAACATTTTGGAAATCTTCCCCATCCGCTTTAATTTTAAAAATATAACAATTCTTTCGCGCCTGATTCTATTTTATATTTCTGAATATTTTTATAGTCGGCATGCGAAGAGAGTGCAAAAGAGCGGACGGAAAAATGTTCTGTTAAAGCCCAGCCAGTACAGATAGCGATCGCCTCCCTCCCAAAAACTCTCTTTATCTGCGGCAAATATTTTCTATTATACATGAAAATTGGTAACAAAACTACTTTATTTCTTTTACATTGAGACCCTTTTGGAAATAAAAAATCATCAAGACTACTATCAAAAAGATTTTTTCGATATTGAAAATTCCCTAAGGGATAATACCGGGTATGTATTAAATTATGGTAATAAATAGATGGATGCACCCATAACTCGCAATTTAAAGTTGAATTATTGATGAGCCCTGTTAGTTCTTGTGCAGTTCCAAGCTTTCTAGCAAAAATAACTGCAGTACTATGGTTCTGTTCCTGAAAAACTGATTCTATCCATTTTAAAATCTTTTTATATAGCTTCATACGTGGTGGAAAATCATATTCTCTTGCAGAATAAGTCGCATCTGTGATTAAAACTGCATTTTTACCTTTTAAAATAGACCCTTTTTGCATTCCTATACGCGTTTCAACACAAAAATCCCCTGTGTAGATGATGACTTCTTGATTATAACGTATTTTGAATTGCAAAGATCCAATACAATGGCCTGCATTAAAAGCTTGAATAGTAATCCCATTGAACTTGAATCGGTCCCCATTTTTTATAATATGAATATTTTTTTTCTTGATTTCAGTTTTAGCTCGCTCATTAAGTATCTCTAAAGTTGGGCGGCTAAGATAAATGGGTTGTGAAAGCTTTTTGAAAGCTTGAATATTCACATGGTCACTATGCCCATGAGAAATTAGCACAATATCTGATTCATGATTTGCGAGAGGGTCTATTAGAATATGGTGCTTCTTTAAGACTATATGCGTTCCAGACTTATTAAAGATCTCCACAAAAATCATCCAAATGAACATGCATTAAGAAGGATACGATAGAAATTTTCTAATTTTAATTAGATCCAATAACATCTAAAAAAAACTTTTCATCCAATTTGATACTTTTCCAATTTCCTCAGTCCTACCGACAATAATTTATATTTTACCTCTCATCTTTTGAAAAAAGACATGAGAAAAGTTTTTCAATGTTTTTAATATTTTCAATAATAAAAGAATAAAAGAAGGTTTTTACGTGACTGGTTCTAAATCCCCTCGTGGCGAATTCGCAGGAAGCGCTCTCAAAAAGAAACGTAAAAAGTTTCGTTGGAAAGATACTAGATATAAGCGGAGAATCTTAAAACTTGTCAAAAAAGCTGACCCTCTAGAAGGGGCTCCTATGGCAAAAGGAATTGTCCTCGAAAAAGTAGGAATTGAGAGCAAGCAACCGAACTCTGCAATCAGAAAATGTGTTCGAATTCAATTAATTAAAAATGGAAAACAAATCACAGCTTTTTTACCAGGCGATGGCGCATTAAATTTCATTGATGAACATGATGAAGTACTTGTAGAGGGCATTGGCGGTGCTAAAGGACGTTCCATTGGTGATCTACCGGGTGTTCGCTGGAAAGTAATAAAAGTAAATAATGTTTCCCTAAATCAACTCATCATTGGTAAAAAGGAAAAACCTATCCGTTAATTCCATCTATTCAGCGTCCGATGTGGTAATAGTACTATTTTTTAAGGATTTTAACGTTTTTAGTGAATAATGATTTGTACCATCAAACCAGGATACAAAATCTCCTATGAGAAGGCATTACTTAACAATTTTAACTTTCCGAATACAAAGATTAATTTAAGATATCTTTTATGCGGACCACCTAAATCCCACGGTGAGGGGATTTTCTATAGGATTATTCAAAAAAAGGAACAGAAATGCATTCAGTGTATTATTTTTTACAAAATACAACGGTTTCCTTACCATCCCCATGATTATCATCCATTTTATATCTACCTAGATGACGACAATCGCGTAGAATTTATTATCCTTGATGATGGACATCATTTTTCCAAACTAATCTCGAAAAGAGAAATAGAAAATAAAAAATCAATTAATATTACAATTTTCTTATTAGATCATGGCTTAACAGACCAAATAAACCGATTTAGTAAGCCATTTAAACCAAAATTTGTCCCGCTCTTGCCTGAACAAATCAAGAAATGGTGGCTTATAAATAATATGGCGCAATTGAAATTACGGACCAAATTAATCGACCCATGGGCACCTGGCTTAATTCCTAAGGTTCCAACTCAAAAGAAATCTCTATTATACCGATTGAATTATATCCTCCCTACGAAAATATTTACTTTTGCAGAAGAGAATCAACGATTCACGTTTAGGGACGAAGTATTCTGTCCCTATTGCAAAACCATGGAAACTTTAGACTTTATGCCCCTTCACCAGGATCCAGCGACAGGAAAATATTTTCTTCAAAAACAAGTGACTTGTAAAAACTCCCACAGATATCTCATTCAATATAACTTTGAAAATGGACAAATAGAATATAGATAATCCCATTAATAATTTGAATATAAGCTTCTTCCTTGAAAATCTACATTTGATTTGATATCAAAGAAATCTAGTATAGTCGGGCAAATATCTAGTAATGACATTGAATTAAGCGAAATATGTTCTATTATTTTATTTTTAGAATCATATACTATAAATGGCACCACCATTTCATCTTTGGTCGCTCCACCGTGACTTCCATTCAGTTTTTTCTCTCCAAATTCAAATCCCTTCTTTGCACACACAACAAGATCTCCCGCTCTCTCATGATTTAGGTGCGCTTCTTCAATGTCTGCCGAATTAAAGACTTTATCAATATAAGGTAAAGATTTAAGGTAATTCTCAATTTCTTCTATATTTGAATTTGAATAAATATGACTACATCGATGCGATGCAATACATTTGACCTGAAATCCATTCCTTTTCAACTCTCGCTCTAAATCAATATTTTTTTCCACTGTAGTCATACCATGGTCTGCTGTAACTATAAACACAAAATCTGAATGAATTTGGTTTTTGATAGAACATAGCAGTTTATCAACTTCTTCCAAACATTTTAAATATTCTTCGGAAGTGGGTCCCTCCGATTCCCCAACTCCATCGACCCCTTGAAAATTTACCATATAAAAATCGATCTCTGGAGCATATGAATCCTTTAAATACTTGCAAATTGTCCGATTTTGAATTTTTAAAGGAAGTGCATCAATAATCTTTTTCTTTATAATTAATGATGCTCCTCTCGTCACAGGTTCACAAATTGCACAGGTAGAGAAAGGTAATAACTCAAAAATTGTAGGCGATTCTATATTTTCATTGGAATCGAAATCATCAAAATTTCTGATACATTCATTTTGACGATCCCAGAATTGATTTCCAATCATTCCATGCTTTTCAGGATAATTTCCCGTAATAATTGAGGAATGCCCCGTATATGTAGCTGTTGGAAAAATAGCATTGCACTCTAGGGAGATCATTCCATCTTCTGCAATTTTATCTAGAAATGGCGTATGGGCTTCCTCAAATTGGGTAACCGCACAACCATCTAATATAAATAAAAAGATTTTCAAAATTATTCATCAACTCATTATGAATTCATTTTATTTTTATTGTAATCAATTATATACAATCCTTTTAATCCTTTAATCTGCTTCAAAATCAACCATCGTTAGCCAATTTATCAATTTTCGGAGTTCTTCCTCACTAGCTTCCACAGTAATGGTAATTGGTCCCAAAAAATCCTCCTGATCTTGGTCAGTCACGAAATGAATACGTCCTGCAAATGCTGCCTGTTTATGTAAATAAAAGGTAAAAGGCTCATAATTCAAGTTACTTAAAAGCACTTTACGTGCCGAATCTCGAATACGTTGCCCCTTTAGTTTTTCTCGAATAGGTGCCAAAATATCGGCATTGGTACTTGTTACAATGAAGGTATCATCCTCTTCTTCGATATCAGGATTACTCAAAATATTCTGAAGGCACTGTTCCACTTTTGCTCGATCTTCCGTGGGATGTAAAGGAGTACTTATGATTATTCGCATTAACTCATCTCCACCTCCCATCTTTAATTAATTGGAGTACCTTGCTAAGTCTTCGCTTCAAGGGTCGAATTTTTCCCTCATTTATGAACATAATATCCGCAAGAACAATAATTTTGGCAATCCCTGCATTAATTTCCCGAAAATCTCGCTCCTGAAACTCTCTAAACTTCTGTGCATCATCAAACCGACGCCTTTTCTGAATTCTTGCATAGCGGACGCGCGGTGAGGCATGAATCGCAATCACTATAAACCGTTTCATTTTTTTTCGGAAAAATTCTACTTCTTCGTAACTCCTAAGGCCATCAATAATAACCACTTCTTCTTTTAATTCTAATATTTTGGGTAGAACACGTTTTGCAACCGCATCCATGCCTTCTTTCTCTCGAATTTTAACCATACATGCTCCCACATTCTCTGAATTAATTTCCAACCCCTCATCAATACAAAATTGCCTCACAATATCCCCCATTACAATTGTTGGAATATTCTTTTCCCTTCCTACTTCTGAAACAATTGATTTCCCAGCACCAGGTAATCCTACAATCCCAATACCCGTTTTTAGAACCTTTTCTGTCATCTTTGTGTCACGATATTTAATTAAACTATTTCATATGCGTTTTCATAATTCTTTCCCTTATTCTTGCGTTACGATAATTAATAAGATAAATAAATTACTTTTATAATTATACTTTAGAAATAAATTACCTAACCAACAAAGTGAAAAAAAATGCCAGATATTGATGTCAAGAACTTTATTTTAAATGGTCCTGAAATACTGATGCAAAATTTAGTTCAAATGAGTCAAATCGATAAATCTGCTACGCCGCTGAGTTTCACCAAAGTGTTACGAACTTTCATTCTTAATACAGAATTAAAAGGTGAAATAAGCACTTCGGGCTCATCTGGCAATAAAGTAAGCGGAATTATCGAATGGATCGGCGAGCGAAAAGATGGAAATAAAGGAATTGAACTTTTTCTACGCTCTCGCTCAGGTAACAAGGTATTTATCTTCGGAGAAAATGTTCAAACAGCTTCTTTCAATCCTCAAAAATTATTCTTAGCCATTCAAGAAATCCCTGAACAATGCCCCATTTGCAAATCTGCTATCGCCGCACGAGATGAGATTATCCAATGCCCTGCTTGTGGCGTTAAAGCACATAAAGATCATTTTCTAGAATATATCAAAATTCATGGAACCTGCCCAAAATGCCAAAAACGGCTGAGCATGAAAGCTAAAAACGCCTAATTTTATATCTTTCTCTTCTTTTAACCGCCGAGAATTTACAAATAGGAAGACTTCTCAAGGAGCTGGAAGTTAGTTTTTGAAAAGAAAAATGAGTTAATTTGCAGTTTTGATAAATTAAAGAGAAATAAAAGTTAAATTCGGTCTAATTCGCCGAGGGCATCCTTCAAATCGGCTTCTTCGCCCTCGCCAACTTCCTCAATTGGTGGTTTTTCACCTAAAAATTCTGTAAGGACTTTATCTAACTCACTCGAGGCAGACTTCATCACAAGCCTAATCATACCTATATTGACATCTTTGTCTGTTATTATACAGAGAACTCCATTTTGCCCAGATTGAGCGGCAAAAATTTTTCCATCATCGAACTCGGAAGTTACGATATTTAAGTTCCCAATGTCCAAGCTTTTGCCTTGTTCCTCACTTGCACAAAACACTGCCGAGGCTATCGCCCCAATCCCATCAACATCCACCGGATAATAGCTGAACTTACTGACGTGCGCAATGGTAAGTCCTGTTCGGTCCGCTAAAATCACTTTCTTAATTCCCGGTTCAGCTTTTATGATTTTTGCGAGGATTCTATCAAACGACTTAACATCCATCCTATTCGTCTCCAAAATCTCTTATATTCAACCTCGATTTTACGTCATCTACATGAATTTCTGTACTATTAATTTGATAAGAGTATAACGATAAAAGTATAAAACACTTTTGTTTATAATTTTTTATAACGATACTCTTTCAAAATATATATATATTTGAAAGTGGTATAAAGTGGCGGGGGATGTGGGCAAAAAGTAGGTGAATGAACGATTAGCACCATACTTACAAAAATTTACATTTATATAATTGATCTTCTACCACCAAGATTAAAATAAATTGGAAATATCCTTTAATTAGACAAGTACATTTCGAATAAATGAAAAATCTGAGTATTTAGGAATTGAGCAAAGAAAAAACGGCAGTTATTGCACCCAACTTTGCTTTAATTAAGGTATCTGCTCCGCAAATAATCAGAACATCATCTTTTTGAAATTTATACTTGGAAAGAATGTAGTCCAAAAGTTCTGGATGATGTACTTGGAGATAATCCTTCCCGAGGGTAGGAATATTAAATCCTTGCCCCGTATATATTAATGATGTTATAGATTTAGCCCCTACTGTAATAGCGGCATCTCTTAAGCTGATTCCAGACCCTATTTTAGAAGAAATTGTCCTAGCTTGACATCCTACATTAAATTTTTTAGTGGTAAGTTTCTCTGCAATCTCTAAATTTTCAAGTGAAATCAGTATTTTTTTGATTTCTTTAAGGACGGCTTCCCCTTCCTCCGTAAGGACATGCCCTTTTTTCCCTTCTACGGTAATTAAATTAGCTTTTTTCATTCTATTCACAAGTGTTCGAATTGACCCTCCACCTAAATCCAAAATTCGTCCCAACTCATACCGTCCAATCGGCCCTTTTTCGGCGATTATTTTTAATGCTAAGAAAAAATGTGCTAATTGAAAGAGATGCCCAGGCCCTCTACGGGTTACTAATTTTTGAATTGTTTCCAATTTAATCCTCTAATCATGAGATAATCAAACCTAAAAATTACCTGAATTATTAAAACTTTTAAAAACTTAAGAACTTTTTGTGACCGTATTAAGTAAAAGCCCCTTATTGAAAATAAAAGATAACAAGAAATGGGAATCTATTGAAGATTTAGTATTAAAAGCAATCAAACGAAAAAGCTCTAAAATTTCAGATTGGGCTTTTTAGAAAGTTTAAAGGATAAATATGGCATAATTTGAAGAGATTTTTCCAGAATCTTTTTAAATTCTCTCTTTCTTAGTATTAACCCCACTGCTATCAGCCCTATAATAGTAAATGAAATGAGTGCCAAGAAAACCGCCATATCAAATTCAAGATTCTGGTTATCAGGAGTTTGGAATGATGAATAGGGGGTGAAAGCCCATCTCACTGTATCATTCGATTGTAACTCATATTTGGAACAACTGACAGGAGCTAGCACGCCATTCACATAATATAACCAATATTTTGAGTTTGTTTGCCGATACCAGCTTCCATTTATCTTAAACCCACAAACAAATACACCATTAAAAGTTTCATAAAAATCAATATTAGTAATTCCTCCCAGTATGCTGCTAGTTGCATTAAAGACGGTAATGTCGCCCTCTAGCACGCCAATAAACCCCACCCAGAGGGTAAGATTAAATTCATTATCCTCGATAATAATTGTGATGTTTTCAACAGTTTCTAACAGAATTATCTTCTCTTTTTCGTCTAAATTATAGCAATAAGGATCCTGGGTGGAAGTATTCCCAAATACCCAGAGAATCGGCATAATAACGCTACATACCAAAAATAAGATGATAATTCCACCTTTTAATAGGCATTTCCTCCAGGTAGAATACCTCCTTACCATTAACTTTGCTAATCTACATCTAATTATCATTTTCAACTCAAATATGTTTTTTATGCCAATTCTATCAGATTTATAATTGCATTATTGGTAGGTATTAAGCAAATTGCAAATATAATGGTATTTGAGATAGTATGAATGAGGAGAAAGGGTATTCCTAAGAGAATGGCTAAACTAACATTTCCTCCATAAAAGATTATTCCAGTCACAATATTTGTGGTCAAATCAAATATCAATGTTAGTATAAATCCTATAAATGCGAATTTATAGATATTCCAAGCTGAATATGTAAGCTTTTCAGGATGTTTTGGTTTTAAAAAACCCCCAATTGCTCCAATTAGTGTCATACACCCCACACATGTCAAAAAGATCGGTGGATTAGATGGTCCGTAGGGATTCCACCCGTAATAAATAAGCGGGACAAATACCCCTACCCCAAGTCCGACCACTTGTCCATATAAGAATCCCGCGATAAAAATGATAAATGACATAAATTCAATATTCGGGAATGGTGCAAATAAATATCCCACTGAAATTCCTAATGCTGTTAAAGATGCAACAAGCACGATTTCTAATATTTTTTTACGTGAAATTCTATTTTTTATCTCAAAATTTTCTAGATTGCCTTCTAAGGAGCTTGACACCATTTCACTTTCGTGCAAATTCTTTATCTTTTCGCGAAATTTCTCCACCTCCAAAAAAGAAAAAAATTATTTGTTTTGTTGCCTAATTTGTTACTTCATATATCATACATCTTTACGACCAATTTGTTGGATTTCTTCATATAAGCAATCATTGCTATAATTCCAGCTGCTATAATTATCCATATTGTCGATTCTACCCCAATTACACTTTCATTCTCTAGCTTCTCCTCGTAAACAAGCCCTAAATAATAATCTCCGAACGCTGTGTAACCACTCATTAGGATTCCAGTATTTAAATCATAAATTAATGTGGTGTTCTGTCCTGAGGTCTTATTTTGTTGATACGAAAAGAGAATAAACCGGGTATATTCTACGATCGTCAAATTCCCTTGCATAAATCCCGTATTGGCTGCTTTCGCTTCGACGATGACTTGTGACCAGTTTAAATGTGAAATCAACCCGGGAAACCAAGGCCAAATACTTAATGTCAAGGCACTCGCAATATCAGAATCATTCACAAGTGTAAGTGTCATGTTTCCAAAAATGAATTTTCCCTCAATATCATCTGCAATTGTATTGATCTCAAATATTACTATATCACCCTCATTCGCTCGAAAATTCCCCTGAAATCCTCTCGAATCCCACCAAGCAATTGTTTTATTAGTGATATACTGAATTTTCCAAGTATGACTTTGTCCTTCTTTAATCTCTGGCGAATATGGACTTATTGCGTTTGAAGGTATCGTTACCAATCCGAGGATGAGAAATAGTAGGAAAAGGCTAAAGAAAGATGCTATTTTGTTGTTATTTATTTTCAAATTCACCATCTTCAAAAGATATTATGTAAGTTAAATTGTTGGCTAAGGTGTAGGACAATTTGTCCTATAACAATATATAGTCTCTATTTGCTTTAAAAATATTTTGTTTCTATCAGTAGATCCGAATGTTAAGGAGAATCACCTCCGTTTAATTTCTGAACCTTTTCGTCTCCCATTTTATCCAAAATCTGAAGGGCTTTCAGCAAGAGGAGCATTTTCACTCGAGGAGTAGGGAGTATATATCTTTTCTGACGTTTGTTTCAGTGGAAAAGGTTGTAGAGAACCCACAAATTGTATATTACGACTGCAAATAAATATAAAAATAATCGAATTACGAAATTTGTATGAGTAGTTTTAATATGAAAGAAGTTGACTATTTTAAATCCAAATTTAATGTCCTATAGTGAATATTAAACTTAAATCAATCCTTTTATTAATTCCTAGACTTCTTTAAGGTCAATATTTCGGGCTTTTTGTTGCCCCCATCTCATCAGCTATCTATTATGGGTGGAATCCCTTCGGGATTTCCCCTCTTCCCATGT
>SUPS01000229.1 GCA_005191415.1 Candidatus Helarchaeota ASGARD archaeon Hel_GB_A | reverse complement strand
TTAGAAATTAAAGGATTTGATATAAATTATGGCAAAATTACCTCCCAAACTTCAAGATCAGCTCATAAAACTACAGCAATTGCAACAGAAGGCAGAAATTTTAGTTAACCAACGAATACAATTAGAGGCACAGTTAAAAGAAACTGAGAGAGCATTAGCTGAATTAGATCAATTAGATGAAACCAATGCAGTAGTTTATAAATCAATTGGTGCAATACTTGTAAAAGCTAAAAAAGAAAAAGTAAAAGAGGAATTGGATGACCGTAAAGAAACGCTCAATATGAGAATAAAGACCATAATGAGGCAAGAAGAAAGAACAAAAAAAGAATTAGAAGAAAAACGTAAGGAAATACAAGCCGCATTACAGCAGCCTCAAATGGGCAATGTTGGTGGAGGATTTCCTGGACCTATGTAATCCACTCATTTTTTCTTATTTGAAGATTTGAGTTCTATAAAAAAAATCTGGATAATATAATGTCGTATTCCAATCATAAACTAAATTCTGAATAAATAGAAGAATTGCTTCTCCTCGCAGAACAAGTTGCTCGAAACTATATTTTTTCGCAACTTCCAGCAAAAGAAATTAAGAATCTTTCGGTCATGATTGATTTTGATTTTGAAAATGAACTGAATATTGACTGCACAATTGATATTCAATTAATTAAACACTCAAAATTAAAGCCTCAGAAAATTATAGATAAAGCAATTGAAAAAATTTTTGAAACAATTGAAAAAGAATTATCATTAAATCCTTAACAAAGAAATAAAAATTATCACATGAATAGAGGCAGAATTGCGACCATTACAACCATCACAACAATCATTACAATCATGCAAATCCACATATTCCGATTTTTCCCTTTTTGTTTGTTTTTCCAGTCGATATATTCCTGTTCGCACTTTTGAGAACAGAATTCTTTTTCAGGTGCTGTAGCAATTCCACAAACTAAACAATGTTTGCACCATTAATACCTAAATAGAGATATTAATGTTTATGCGGTTCCCACTTTTTGACCCATTTCTTTTTCTTTGGTTTTTCTTGTATTGTCATAATAAACGCCCGAAATTAGTTTGAAAAAACTATCAAATAATTCATATTTAAAAATATGGTAAAATTACAAAAGTTATGTTTCTAATCAATAATTCAAAAGACAATCCTTGTTCCTATTTTTTCGCCTTTCACTACTTTAACAATATTTTCTGGATTTTTTCCTGAGATAAAATGGGTATAAATTTTTGAACGTTCAATTATTTTCAATGCTAGAAAATCAAATAATTCATATTTACCAGCATTATTTGCATCCGGTTTATTGATTAATTCATAAAACTGGGTTGTAGTAATTTCATCAAACTTTTTTGCATCAGGATTTTTGTAGGGGTCGTCCGTATAAACTCCATCTACATCAGTAACGTTGATTAAAATATTGGCACCAATAAGCTCAGCAACGATTGCAGCTACAGCATTTGTAGATTGACCTGGTATTAACCCCCCTAAGACAACAATCCGTCGTGTAGAAAAAGCTTGTAAAGCTTCTTCAAAAGTTCTTGGGGGAATAGGGTGAACCAATCCTTTTAACGCACTAATAAGGAGCCTTGCATTACATCTCGAAATACGAATCCCGATATCATCACAATAACCTTCAGATGCACCAAGTGCACGCATTGCAGTAATGTACTTTCTAGCTTCAGTTCCTCCACCAACAACAATAACTATTTCATGTCCTTCTTTTAGTAATAATTCTATATTTTTCGCAATTTCTCTGATTTCGGCTACTTTAATATTCCCCTCTTTATCTAAAAGTAACGAACCACCAATCTTAACTACAAGTTTCATTGAGAATCACCCTATAATTAGGAATTTTTGCATTCATTTAAAATTTTTGACAAAGCCACTTCCTTAAAATCCTCTAATTCCATTTTCGGAATACCTCCCCCTTGGCCTAAATCTAGTTTTCCTCCACCTCCACCCCCAACTTCTTTTGTTATAGTACGAATTAAATTACCAGCATGGAGTCCCTTATCAATGGCTTGAGAACCAAGTACAATTATTAAATTGATTTTTTCATTAATTGCTCCTAAGATAGCTACAATAGAAGGGTCTTCGGTTGTTAAAGCTCTACCTAATTCTCTTAAATCTTCTATTGATTTCTCTGAAAACAATTCAATAATAATTTTAAGATCATTTTTGATAAAAGCATTTTCTAGTAAATGAACTTTTTCTATAGAAATCAATTGCCTTCGAATTTTATCGCGTTCTTTTTTAAATTGGTTTCGTTCGTTAAAGAATCGTTGAATAGTAGAAGGAACTTCACTATCACTGATATCAAAGGGTTTCGCCGCTTCTTTCAATAATTTTTCTTGACGCTGTATCGCAGTTACTGCAGCCATACCTGCTGAATATGTTAGACGCACGATTCCATCTTGGATTCGTTGTGCGCTAAGTATTTTGATCGGCCCAATTTCACCTGTATTTTTAAGATGAGTCCCGCCACATGCCTCTACATCCCAATCTTGAATATCGATGACGCGAATTTCTTTACCAGGAACAATTCCCCCTTGATATAATGTAAAACCATATTTAGCTTCCGCTTCTCCTCGAGACATAAATTGAATATTTACAGGGCGAGTTTCCATTACAATTTGGTTGGCTAATCGTTCGATTTCCCAAATTTCATCTTGTGTAACAGATTTATAATGTGTAATATCTAATCGGGCAACTTCTGGTTTTTTTTCTGCGCCTGCTTGCCAAACATGTTTTCCTAATACGCGTTTCGCAGCTCCATTTACGACATGTGTAGCTGTATGATGTCGCATAAGTGCCATCCGTCTAACTTTATCAATTTTTAATTGTACTTTCTCACCTTTCTTCAATTTACTAGGTTTCTTTCCTAGTTGATGTACAACGATCCCGCCGATTTTTTCCACATTAATCACCGGATATTCATTAATTGTCCCTATATCATGGACTTGGCCGCCTCCAAGAGGATAAAAAATTGTTTGGTTTAAGACTACATTATTCTCTGGTAATATTTTCAGAATAATTGCTTTACAAGAATCGAGATATTGATCTTCATAATATAATAGTCGAGTATCACTGATATCTTTCAAAAAGTCTTTTAATTTTTCTTCTAAAGTAATTTCTTGTTGTTTTTTAGTTTGAATATTTCTTTCCATTAGTTTAGTAAAAAAATCCGGTGGAATTTCAACCCGAACCCCTTGTTCAGCTGCGATTTCTTCAACCAATTCTGGTAAAATTCCATTTGATTGATAGAGTTCAATTAATTTATCTAAATCGAATACAACTTTCTTTTTGATTAAATTATTAACCTGAGTACGGTTCTTTTTAAGAGTGGCGTAGTAACGTTCTTGTTCAATTTGAAAAATATCATCGATGGAATCTTCCGCATTTTTCACACCTTTATAGGTTTTTTTTAAGTAATTGATATGCCAATGACAAATTTCTAGAAGATTTAAATTATCAAAATGATTCTTCTCTTTAAGATTAATCGCACGGCGTAGTATCGCACGTAAATTATATCCTCCGCCAACATTCGATGGGATTGCACCATCTGAAATAGTGAATACGAGGGTTCGTAAGTGATCTGCTATTGCATATAAAGCTTCCAATGGTCCTAAGGTTTTTTCTAATTCAATATAATCAATTCCTAGCTGTTCTGCGACTTTTTTTCGCTCAACCTTAATATCTACTTCATCAACATTTAAGAGTCCCGATAAGACATAATATTTATTTAATAATTCCTGATCAATTTCAATTCCAACTATATCTTTCATTTTTGCCAAAACAGGACCAAAAGTAGCTTCATATACGGTTGGTGTCCTTGTTGCGTACCATCCAACTCGTTCAACACCCCACCCGACATCTACGACAGTCATTTCCATTTGACGATATGAAGTATCTGGTAGAATTTCATACTGCATAAAAACGCTATTAACTATTTCTAAACCATCACAAAATGATTCGAGACAAGGACCAAAATTACCTCCTCCCATCCATATGTCTTCTCGAAGTGTAATTTTAGATTCTGGAATTTCTAATATTTGGGTTAAGAATTGAAAATCAAGTTCTATGCATCTATCCATCCAGTATCCATTATAACCCAATTTTTTAGAATTAAAAGCATGTTGGCCTCCCATTATAAAAGATGTAAGATGACGTCCAGTCCGCCCTACGTTATCAATATCGTTAAAACCTTTACCCCCAAACCGAATACAAGGTTGAGGAAGAACTAAAGGATTTGCGGGAGGGGCAATTGTTCCATTTAAAACATTTGGCTGAAAACATGCAATAGATGCGATTGTGAATTCAATATCATCCCGCCAACGAGCAACAGTTGGATATTCTGTTATTCTTGTATGACCATGTTTTTCAAAGAAGCCACACCACTTTTTTATGGTATCATGAAAATCCCATTTTTTATGAGGCCCTTTACCAATAAATTTATATCCACCAATACAATTTGTATCGCCGCAATCCTGCCTATCTGGGTTTAAAGTCCAGAAATACGTTCCACAATGTGGACATTGTTTCCTACTAAACCCTTTTTCCTTGAATAATTGGACTTCATAGGCTTTACGTCCAAAAATTTTTCGTAATTCATTTTTATCGAGCATAGGGGCTAAGACCTCAAATTCTTTTTAGCAAATCAAGTTTGTTAGTAATTATTGAAAGATTATTTAAGAATAATGCTTTTTAATCAAATAATTGGGTGGTGAAAATTAATTAGTAAGTTGCGCCATTTTTTACCTAAAAATTTTTAACCAGCTAATACTTGCCCTCATCCTAGAATAGCCGGCGTGTACCGAATTGGATAGGTGGCGGCCTGCAGATTTTTAGAAGATAGCCGTGTTATGAGGGTTCGAGTCCCTCCGCCGGCTTAATTTCTTTTTCAGGTGTCTCAAATGAAGATATTTAATACATTAACAGGGAAAAAAGAAGAATTCGTGCCATTGGAGAAAAATAAAGTCCGCATGTATGTTTGTGGTCCTACTGTATATGATTATTGCCATATTGGACATGCTCGTTCGGTTATATCATTTGATATAATACGTCGATATTTAGAGTACAAAGGTATGGATGTATTATACATCCAAAATTTTACTGATATCGACGATAAGATGATAAAGCGAGCAAATAAAGAGAAAATTTCGATTTTTGAATTAGCAGATCGATTTATTAAACAATATTTTCAGGATTTTGATGCATTAAATGTGAAACGCGCCTCGTTTTATCCAAGAGCAACAGAACATATTACAGATATGATAAAATTTATTGAACAATTAATTGAACGAGGCTTTGCGTATGAGATGGATGGAAGCGTATATTTTAATGTAGAAAAATTTCAAAATTATGGAAAATTGTCACATAAGAAATTAGATGAAATGCAGCCAAGCGAGGAAGACATATCAGTAAAGAAAAAAAATCCGAAAGATTTTGCATTATGGAAAAAAAGAAAGGAAAATGAGCCTTATTGGGATTCTCCTTGGGGAAAAGGGCGTCCAGGTTGGCATATCGAATGCAGTACAATGAGTATGAAATATTTAGGAGAGACACTTGATATTCATGGCGGAGGATTAGATTTAATTTTTCCCCATCATGAAAATGAAATAGCGCAGAGTGAGGCATTGACTAATAAGCCATTCGTCAAATATTGGGTTCATAATGGGTTCGTTACGGTTCGTAATGAAAAGATGTCGAAATCATTAGGTAATTTCTTTACAATAAAAGAAATTCTCGAAAAATATTCACCAATGGCATTACGATTTTTTCTAATTTCTACCCATTATAGATCACCCATTGATTTTAGTGAAAACCAAATAATCCAGGCCCACCAAAGATATGAAAGATTTAAATTAGCACTAGCAATTTCTAAACAATTCGAGAATAGTACTGGAGAACCTTCAAATGAATTAACGCAGGAATTAAAAGAAATTATTGAAGAAACCAAAAATGAGTTTATTGCAGCTATGGATGATGATTTCTCTACGCCAAGAGCTATTGCCAGTATTAACAAGCTTGTTAAATATATTAATGGGCTTGCATCAAAGAAAGTATCAGTAAAATCGGAGATTTTACGGCGAGCTCATGCTTTACTTTTGGAGTTAGGTTATATTTTAGGTATTGTTAAAGAACCAAAAGAAGATGAAAAGGAACAGCTCTTAAATAAATCCCTGAATATTATTCTTGAATTAAGAGCAGATGCTCGAGATAGAAAACAATTTGATATAGCCGATAAAATTAGAGATAAATTACAAGAAATGGGTATAAAAATTTTAGATTATCCAAGTAAAACAATATGGATATTGGAGAAATAGATAAATTTTTCATTTTTCGTTTTTCATTAATTGTTGTGGCGCATAATTATGCATGGTCTTCCGGATTTTTTGGTTCCATATTGTCATTGTTTCTAAAATTTGTTCCATATTGTCATTGTTTCTAAAATTTGTCCAAGAGGTCTGATATTGGTCTTTGTCCGCCTAGATCCCAACACATTATTTGTAATTCTTCATTAAATGCAATATCTTTAATTGGATTAATTTCCAAGCCAATTGTAGGATTATATTCCAATTGTATTTCTTTATTTT
>SUPS01000228.1 GCA_005191415.1 Candidatus Helarchaeota ASGARD archaeon Hel_GB_A | reverse complement strand
AAATTTCTCTTAGAAAGTTTAGAAGAAAGGATAGAGATTGAATTTAACTAATATAGAAATATTCGAGGGCTAATTTTATTAAAAGAGGATTAGCGGAATTTTTAAGAAAGAGGATAGGAACTATTAATACAAAAGTCTGGAGATAAGTGAATGCCTAAAGAGATAAAGGATGTAGATAAATTTTTAGAATTATCAAATAATGCAATAGAATGTCGAGTAAAACGAGTAAAAGATGTTGTCAAATTGAAATTGAGGACTGCGAAATACTTATATACATTAAAAGTAGAGCCAGATGACGCAGAAGAATTAATTAAGAAAATTAAATGCCAAGTGATCGAAGTTTAATGAGTAATTAAAAGTTAAAGAATCCAAAATATTAGAAGACTAATTAAATAGAAAAGAATACCTAGCCCGATAGAAATAGGTAATCCTGGGAGCATTTCTCGTTTTTTGAGGAGTTGAAAAGTAAAGAAGGCACCTAAAATGATTCCCAGGGTTGTTGCAAAACAAGGAATAATTGCTCCAATGAGACCAAAATCTAATAAGAAATCGATTTGGAATCCTAAAAGTAAAGTATGGGTTGAGAGCATCGAATAGAAAGCTAGATCACCCAAACCGATTTCCCAATTCCGTGTCGCATAGGTCATATCGACAGGAAGATTTGTATCTTCATCTTCTTCGGTCATTTCGATTATTTTTTTAATGGGTCCGCGAAATACGGCGATAATATCATATATGGAAAGAATCCCAACAAATAGGAAGGCGGTCCATGTGGGTAGGACAATTCCAAGAAATGCTCCAATAAGGGCACCGTATAGAAGTAAGACGGTATTCTTTTTTGAAAGTGATGATTTTTCGGAGAATAAGATATATGTTAAATAGAGACCAAAGAAAAGTGAGAAAATGCTGATAAGAATTAAGTAAATTAAGTCATATGACCCAAAAATTGTTAAAAAAAGAAAAGAATAGAAAAAAATTAAAAAAACCCCCATAAATCCGAAGCACATCATCAGAATAATTCTTAGTATTTTCTCTTTGCCATATTTGATAGCTATATACACGATTGTAATTCCTATAATAGCGAATAAAGTGTAAAATAAGGCATTAAGCAACCCAGAAAATATCCCTCCTTCCGCTTCAGAAAAAGGTGTGCCTTCAATCGTAATACCACTTACAATTCCGATTGTCGCAAGCAGAATTGCAATGCTTAAGGTAATAAAAATAGGGCGAAACATGTGTTTAGTTGTAAGGGTCATTTCGGATGTCAAAGATTCACCTGAAAGATTATAAGAAAAAGAATTTAATAAACTATTCATCTATAATTTTTTCAAAAAAAGGCTGTGAGATTATCCCCGAATTAGGGTTGTTCCGCTTTGGAAAGGTAGATTTAAAAATTTTAGAATATTTACGAGAAAATTTCAAGAAAGTCTTTAAAAATTTATTTGAGTATATTCGAGTAATCGAAGAACCGTTGGAAATCCCTCGCAATGCGTATGATTCAAAAAGAAACCAATACTTATCCCCTTTATTTCTCCATGAAATTCGAATTTATGCTGAAAAAAACGAATATGACAAAGTATTAGGTATAACCTCTTTAGATTTATTTGTTTATGAATTAAATTTTGTATTTGGACAAGCGGAATTTGGATCTCAGGCTAAAGCGGCAATAATTTCCCTTTATCGATTATATCCTAATTTCTATGGGCATCCTTTTGACGAAAATTTATTTTTATTGAGAACTTTAAAAGAGGGAATTCATGAAATAGGTCATACCTTAGGGTTGGAGCATTGTCGCAACTATTGTATAATGGTTTTCTCAAATAGTATTTCGGATACCGATAGAAAACCTGCTGCGTTTTGCGAAAAATGTTGGAGTAAAATTGAATCGAAATTTTAGATTTCAAAACTTTCATTAGTTTTAGGGGCATAAGCTGTGAAATTAGTAGTTTCATTTATTTCTTTAGCAAAAGTCTTGCAGCTTTCTTCTTCTCCATGAACACAAAAAACAGTTAGCTCAGAATTTGATTTCAAAGAATGAATTAAGTCCCATAACCCGCTTCTTCCTGCATGTGATGAAAAATTAAAGAATTCGACTTGTGCCTCTACTTCATTATCATCCCATTTATGAGTTTCTAATAAGATTCGCCCTGGAGTTTCTGGAACTTGAAAACTAACTAGAAAAATTCCATTTTTGCTATCATTATGAAGCTCGTTTATGTAATTGACAGCGGTTCCACCTTTTAGCATACCACTAGGGGCAATGATGGTCCCAGGAGTATTAACAGCTTTTACACGCTCTAGTTCCTTCCGCTTACCTTGGGATATTAGGTGAGCTTTTTTTAATGCTTTTTTAAAAAGATTATAATTCCGAAAATAATTAGGATATGAAGTGAAAATGCGACTTACTACCCTCGCCATTCCGTCAAGAAAAATAGGGTATTGAAAATTATACTTCTGTAAAACACATAAAATTTCTTGTGATCGAGCCACTCCAAAGGCAGGTACCAAAACTACACCGTCATGCTCCACTATATCATTGGTTCGTTCAACAAATGCTTTTTCGGTATCTTCCCGATTTGGATGATCCTCCAACGCATAGGTACTTTCAATCACCAAACAATCTATTTTGGAAAGGTTTAATTGGGCTCTTTTTAATAGTTGAGTATCATTTGAATTAAAGTCACCTGTATAGAGAATGCGTTTTCCATCCAATTCTAAATAAATACAAGCGCTTCCAGGAATATGTCCTGCATCTATGAATTGAGCTGTACATTTAGAATGGATTTTTTTCTTGCCATATCCAATGCGTTTGGAATGATTGGTCATTCTTAGTAATTCAGACTTTCCAAAAGGGAGGTAATATTCAGAAAGTCGAATCATATCATGTAAAAGGATTTGAGTTAAATCGATTGTGAGAGGAGTGGCAAATAACCGAGGAATAGCAATACCACTAAAGAGGAGAGGGAGTCCTCCCGAATGATCTAAATGCGCGTGCGTTAATAGAATTGCGTTAAGATCTTTGGGCATAATTTCTTGGGGAAAGCTGGGGTGATGGTCCATATATACGCCATAATCCAACAATAACCTTACAGATGAAGATTCGATTGTGATAGCAGAACCGCCTATTTGATGACAACCGCCTAAAAAAGTAATTTCAACCATTGAGTCGACCTATTCTTTTCGTCTTTAGAAAGACTTACATATCTCGTAAGTATGATTTTTCGAAAATTGTTAAATATTTTGGTTTTTTTATAGAAATGAAACTGAGAAGAATTGTAAAATTCTTAGAATTCCAAAGAAAACTAAAATAACGTGTTGAAAATGGGAATGAAAATTATTATTGAAGATGATGAACAGATAGATTTTACCAAACATGTATTTGTTACTGGCTTTCATGGAGTAGGTTGGACTGGATATATTGCAATTCGGCATATTATAAAAACGGCAAATGCGAAAAAAAGAATTGGATATATAATTGGAGATAGAATCCCAGATATTATATCGATTGAGGATGAACAATTAATTTTACCTTTTGAATTTTATAAATTTAAGCAATTTATCATATTTCAGCCCCCATTTCAGCCATTTTTTACTGAACAACAAAGTATAATAAGTGAACTTGCCCGTTGGATTGTTAGTTCGAAATTTAAAGAAGTAATATTAATTGGAGGATTAGACATACGATTCCAACAAGATGAACAAGAATTACGAATAATCCCCACTCGGGCTTTCTTAGATAAGGCGAAGCGATATGGTTATGCCTTTTTAGAAAAAGGATTATTGGTAAGAGGGCCTCTTGCATTATTATTAGCGCATCTTGAGGTATTGAAATTCCCAGCTTTAGTAATTTTGCCATATGCAAGATCTGATCGACCTGATCCCGCTGCAGCAGCCGTCGCTATAAATTTTTTGAACACATATTATGAATTAAATGTTTCTATTTCTCAACTTCAAACGGATGCTCAAAGAATTGAGGAGGAAATTGAGGAAATCCTTCGACAAGAACGGGAACAGATAGAACGTGGTCCAAAAGATATGTATATTTAAACTTTTGCTTTATAAATAATTTTACTTACTCAAAATTTTAAAATTTGCCTTTAAATACATGTCATAATGAAATTCATTGAAGATTTTTATCAATATAGGAATTCTTGAATGAATACATCCTTCTTTCTAATCATATCATTTATATATTTAAGAAAAGTTATTTTATAAGTATAAAGATAATAAATAAAAAGGCAATTAAAGTTTAATTTTATTTCGAGGAATAAAGAATGGCAGCACGAGCAATTGTAGGAATTGCACTCGGGATGTTATTCGCCCCTATAGCATGGATGTTATTATATTCAATAAATCAAACGGTGGGAAGTCCAAATGTATTCTCCACTTGGTGGTGGACACTTTTTGGAAGCGGTGATTTCACAGGTTGGATCCAATGGTATTTAATGTATGGTACATTCTCAATGTACGCACCCTTAACTGGCGCAACAAGTTTAATCGAAGGTTTCGGAAGCGGATCCCTCTTGACAACTTTCTGGCCTCTGTGGGGGGCATCATGTGTCACATGGGTACTAGTTGGCATGTGGGCAGGCGCTATCGAACGTAGCCCTGGACGAGGACTCGGAGTTGGTGCAGGCATTTGGCTCGGTTGGGTTATCATTGAAGTAATTTATGCGGCAATAGTAGGTTCAATCGGTTCAATTGGTACAATGTTACTATATCAAGTTCTAACATTGATTCTAGTAATCATTGTAGCAGTGGTTTTCGGGGCAATGACAAAGTCCGAAGAATTTTAACAATCTTTTTTTCTTTTTTTTCCGATTTCCCTTAGAATTTGAAAAAGTACTAATAATTTTCTTATGTACATTTTGAGATTATATTTCGTCTCAATTAATTTTCGATTGAATTGTCCCATTTTTTGTAAATCGGATTCTGAAATAGCTTCTTCGAGCGTAGTAATTAGCGAATTAACATCATTTGGATAAAAAATGAAACCATTTTTCTGGTGCTGTATTATTTCGGTAAGCCCATCTAAAACACTTGCAATAATTGGGAGCCCGCAAGCCATGTACTCAAATAATTTATTGGGAGCCGCAATATTCGTTACAGGAGAATAATCCCATGGAATTATAGCGATATCTCCTAAAGTGAGATAACGGGGTACCTCGGAATACGGAATAGTTTTAAGCAAGGTAATATTTGAATTTAGTTTCTTTAATGAAATATACTTTTGTAATTGTTGTTTATATGCAAGTTTTGGATAAACTCCAATAATTAATACATGAATTTGTGGAAATTTTTTCGAAATGGTCTCAAAAGCTTTAATTAAGGTATGAAATCCATATGTTTTTATTACTTGTCCAGAATAGACGATGACAAATTTATCTTGTAGTTTTAAATCTGCAATTAGTTTTGGATCTTTTGTAAATGAGATTCTACTAGGATTTACTGTATTTCTAATAATTGTAATTTGGTTATTAGATAGAAATTTCTGTCTTTTTTGAATGAATTTTTTATGGGAGATGCTGGTAAGGAGCAGATGTGTCGCCTTTTTTAAGATAAGAAATTCTAGAATTCGTCCAAATCCAATCAGTATCCTAAGAATTGGTGATGGATTTGTTATGTTTTCAATGTACCAAGGGTCATGGAGATGAACTATTGTAGGACAATGTGGAAAAGAGAAAATACATGGAAGTGCTCCACTATAACCCGTGCCAATAATGATGTTTGAATATTGGGAGATTTTATGAATAATAGGAATTGATTTTATCATAAATTCTAATTTGTTAAAAGAGGTAATTTCGATTAAATGAACTTTTTCCAATTCACTTTCCTTAATTATTAACTGTTCCTTGAGGAGGGGTCTTGAAATCCAATATATTTCGCAGTTATTATCCAAAAGTTCAATGATTAATTTCCAGTAAGTCACTTCAATTTTATTCGAGGCTCTTACAAATACAATTCGCATATGGTGGCTCCGATTAATTTCCCAATATGGCTTATAAAAGACATTTTTATTAATAATTTTTTCCTGGTTATTTATTAATGAAAATTGCATTATGTGGAACACTTCCCTCATCGGGTGAAACGGGTGGAGTATCGGAATATATTATGGAATTAGCCAAGCGTTTATCTGCTTTAGATCTTGAATTTGAAGTTTTAAATCAGAAAACAACGGATTATAAATTTGATTTTAAGGTGAAAAACTTTTCAAAGGAAATTTTCTTTCCTTCTGGCATTTCAGCGTTAGTACCTATGTATAGATATTTAAGACGAACTCATTTTGATATTATTCATGCCCACACGCCTACGGCTGGATTTATTACGACGCTATTAAGAACTAAGGGCAAAGTTAAAGTAATTTATACGGCGCATGGATTTCCAACCCCTCAGGTAGAATCACGATTTTTAAGCTATTTATATACGTATTATGGATATTATTTAGCCGCAAAAGCTTGTATTCACGCAGACGAACGCGTGACGGTCTGTAAATTTTATCAAAATTATATTAAAAAGAATTTTCAAATGAATTCAACAGTTATTTATAATCCAGTTGATCGATCTCAGTTTTCTTTCCGAAAAGAATCACTCATTTCGCAGATAAAGAAAAAATATGGGGTTGAATGTATCATTTTATTTGTAGGACATCTTATTAAAAGAAAAGGTGTGAAGT
>SUPS01000227.1 GCA_005191415.1 Candidatus Helarchaeota ASGARD archaeon Hel_GB_A | reverse complement strand
GCGGATCTACGTGATTCTGGCGGTGCTCATCCCCCTTACTATATTGGGGATTGGGCTTTTTCTCAGAAGCTGGCGGAGGAAACGCCGCCGTGCCCGCCGGCGGCAGCAACTATGGGATGGGATCCAATTCGGTTATAATATTACCTTTAAAGATGATTAGATCATATTTTGACATATTAAGTTGATCAAAACTTGAATACTGACTTTAAATTCAATCACACTCAGAAAATATGGGGTGGAGGGTTATAATATAGAAATCAATTCCCATAAAATGATCCTGCCATTTTGCTTAGGCCTATCAGTTAGTTTTTATTGAGAACTTTGAGTTATTTTTATCAGATCTAATATGTGTTTCTCTATTAAAATCGAAAAGCTATGAATTAAAGTGTTTGGTGGTAAAATCTCTACCAATTCGGTTATAATTACTTTTAACGAGAGTAGATTTTCATTAAATTTATTTTTGGAGATCTCTGAGGAGAAGGAGAATGTTTTATGTGACACTGAGATAGAAAGTAGATCGGCAGATTTTTCTAGTTCAACACTGGAATGTGGTCCGATTCGTTCCAAATGCTCCAGAGTTTTGTTTAAATTTTCTTTTAATTTATTTAATATGGTATTCATTTTTTTAAGTTCAGTAATTAAATTTGAATCCAATGATGGATGTTCTATTAGCGCTTGAAGATTAAGTTCCATCTGATTTATTTTATTCAAAATATCCTTACCTATCTTGTAAGTAAGAGTGGGAGCTTTTTCAGATGATTTTGGTTCTTCATGCACTGTTTTTTCATCGGATACGACCATGTCTTCTTGGGTAGTGGGTGTAGAAATGGGGGATTTTGGAGGGGACATTCTTTGAGTTGGTTTTTTCCTCTTTTGTTTGCGTTTTCGATAAATAACATGAAAGGTACTAACACCTACTGCGCTTCCAATTATAACAATCAACCATATAAATATGAGATTCTTCACTCCAGTGATGGTTATTCTTATGAACCCTTGGATTGATTGACCTGTTTCCAGAAGAGTGGCCTGAAAATCGATTATAATTGTCTCAGTATATGATCCAATAGAGTCCGGGATAACTATATAGAAATTTATGGTGATATTCTCCCCAGGATGGAGCGTAGGCACTATAAAAGATCTATTCATACAGATCCACCCCTCAGGCAAGTTGATAGTAAAATTGAGCGAAAGAAAAATAGTTTTACCAGTATTTTTAAACTGGAAAGTTATGTGACCTATCCGATCATCTAAACTTATTTCTAATTCTAATTCAGATGGCGTTTCCCATGAGTAAAGAGGAAAAATTCCGAAATTATTGAAATTTGAGACAGTAGTATTACCAACAGCATCAAATGCGAAGATACGGTACCAGATTGATTTATTCACGGGATACCTATTAAATGTGAATCGCCAGAAGCTATCCAGAGCCGTCCCACTTAAGAAGGACATACTTTGATTTGTCCAGCTCCCTGTGTAATTACTCTCAATTACAGCAGAAGATATAAACCAATTATCTAAAATATGAGCGGTCACATTTATGGGTTCTAAAATATTTAAAAAAGGAGGCATCTGAGTGATTGTAGTTATATTGGGGGCGATGGTATCAACATAAAAAGCCCATGAAACTGTTGAATTGGCATTATTCAAGATATCCAGGGCTATAATTCTATTATATACATAAGTATTTTGAGGATAATAAGGAAATGTAAAATTCCAGGTGCCATCTTGTAATGTACCTGTTATAATTGTCATGGAATAGTTTGATAGAGTTCCATTGTAGTTAGTTTCAAGGAAAACTGCCTGAATCTGTGACTTATCTGTGATTTGGGCTGAGATTGTAATGCTCTTAGGATAAACTGGAAGAAGTGGATCCTGTATAAAGGTAATTATAGGGGCACTAGAATCAATGTAGATGAGATAATATATTGTAGAATTTGTATTATTCATGATGTCACGCGTGAAAATACGATACAAAATAAACATATTAAGTGTATAATTAAAAATTGTAAAATTCCAACTACCATCTTGCACAGTTCCACTCAAGAGAGACATAGAATAGTTCGAAAAAGATCCTGTATGGTTGTTTTCGATGAGAACGGTCTGGACTTCTGTATAATCTGTTATAAATACAGTTACGTTTATAAAAGACTGGTAAATCAGCTGGCCTACCTGTTGAAAGGGCTGAATATTAGGTCCATCATTATCAAAAACACCAAAATAGAAGTAGTTTGTTAAATTTGTATTATTAACTATATCTATCGCAAAGATTCGGTAAGCAATAAAGTTGTTTACGGGATATGTACTAAAAGTGAAATTCCAGGTGCCATCCTGTGTCGACCCACCTAGCAATGTCATTGAATAATTGACAAAGATCCCCGTATGGTTCGACTCGATAAGCGCCCCCTGAATTTCAGTGAATTCCATCAAATGAACTGTGACATTCACGGTGTCCTGGTAGATAGGTGCAATTGGGTCTTGGAGTAGCTTCGTGATGTTTGGCACCTCATAATCAAATACCCCGAAATACGAATAATTGGTTGTGTTCGTATTATTTAAAATATCCGTCGCAAAAATTCGATATGCGATAAAGTAATTAATGGGATATGTAGTAAAGGTGAAATTCCAAGTGCCATCGCGTGTCGACCCACCTAGCAATGTCATCGAATAATTGGCAAATACTTTCGTATAATTCGCTTCGATGAGCACTCCTTCGACTTCTGTATATTCAGTGAGGCGTACAGTAACATTTACATGCCCTTGGTATATGGGGGATGCAGGATCCTGGATTAAGTCCGTTATATTCGGACCAATATAATCCATAACGCCAAAACTTTGATATCCTGAATAATTCATATTGTTCACGAGATCTACTGCAATTATTTGATACCAAATGTTATGATTGAGTGGATAATCATGGAGTGTGAAATTCCAAAATCCATCTTGTAATGAACCACTTACTAGATTCATTGGGATATTGGAGAATACAGGTGATGGTACTGCTTTTTTATAATCCGTATTACGATTCAGATAATATCCCGGGGCCCATCCGTAATCAATTGCGTCCACATAAACATTCCTATCACTATTATAAGCTGTAAATCTAATACGATCGAAATCCCAATTGGGAATAAATCCCCAAAATTGACCTAGAGACACTCCGTTTAGCCAGATATCATAAGCGAAATTATCGAGAATTTTTATATGAAAATGATTCCACATATTGGGTGTTAAATTCGATGTAACTAATTGACTATAAGGTCCACCAGCTCCCCCCCACCTCCAATTTCTTAATTCTCTATGGGAAAAATTCAATTGTAACCATATTTTCAACCCCCAATTGAAATCCTCATTCCCCACATCGAATCTAAATTGAGAATCGGAATCCCCCCATACCCAAAATTCGATATTATAACCCATTGTTGAGTCCTTTGTAGGAAAGATATTTGTCATGGAAGGATTTGAGCCATTTCGACATAACTCAACTACCTTGAAATGGCCTTCCTTTCCAAATGTGACATCCACATGTGAATTTCCTGGTTCTGATATTGACCAGTTTGTTGGATTCGATCCAACTGGATCATTTGTAAAATTATGTTCTCCCCAATATGCTAATGTCAAATTCGTTTCGAGATATACCGAATTAACCTGAAAATTATCAGTAACACGTGCAGAAATAGTCACATCATCTTGAAAATTTGGTGATGAAGGATTTTGGATAACCTCCTCAATAACAGGCTCAGTATTATCATAAACGCTGAAATTCCAGAAACCTGAAACAATAGTCTGATTGACTACATCTGTTATAAAAATTCGATACCAGATGTCAATATTTAGTGGATAATCATAGAAGCTATAATTCCAGGTGCCATCCTGCAAAGTACCACTTACTAGCGTCATTGAATAATTCGTAAAAATCCCTGTAGAATTTGTCTCAATAAGAACTGTTTGAATTTGAAAATTGTCTATGATATGCGCAGAGATGGTCACGATGTCTTGAAACGTTGGGACAGCAGGGTCTTGGGAGACGTTTTGTATAATTGGGTTGGTGGTATCAAAGACACCAAAGTTCTCTACATTAGTCAAATTGATATTTCTCACAACATCTCTTGCAAAAATACGGTATGTAATATTCTTATTTAGGGGATATGTAATAAAGGAAAAATTCCAGATCCCATCTTTTAAGGTACCACTTAGAAGTGTCATTGTATAATTTGTGAGAGTGCTGGTATAATTTGTTTCAATAAAAACCACTTGGATCTCTGAACTATCAATGATATGAGCCGTTATATTAACAAGATCTTGAAAGGTCGGACTTGCTGGGTCTTGATTGACCTCCTGAATATCTGGTTCAGTTGTATCAAAAACTCCAAAACTCTGATATGCAGTAGAATTGGTATTACCTGCTGCATCAATGGCAAAAATTCGATAGAAAATAGAATTATTAATGGGGAAGTGATCAATTGTATAATTCCAAACTCCATCTGCTAATGAACCACCAGAATGTGTCATAGTATAATTCGAAAATAAGGTATAATTTTGATTTCGATTCAAAGAATATTGTTTTGCCCAGGAATAATCTACAGCATCTATATACGCTTTAAATGGACCATTATGTGTATAAGGACCAAATGTGATCGTGTCAAAATTCGTTTGAGCCCAAAATCCTTCGAACTGGCCCACAAACACATCATTAAGCCATATTTGGTAAAACATAAAGGTAATAGTTCTAATACGGATATGATGCCATTGATATGGATATAATTCTGAAGACATTACTTGCGATGAAGACCCTACATTATAAATATTAACTAATTCATTCGTGTAGAAATTCATCAAGAACCAAATTTTTGCATTATTCCCACCCAATCTTATTGAAAAGCCGAGCTGAGCATTGGTATCACCCCACGCCCAAAATTCGATCTCAGCATTATCTCCCTGTTGTGTGAATGTATTTTGTATGTATGGGCTTTGAGTTGTAGATTTATAGAACTCAACCGCCTTGGTATGTCCATCTTTTTCAACAACTATCTCTATAGTGGAACCCCCAGGCTCATTTACCGTCCAATCTGAGGGATCTCCTCCAATAGGATCATCTGTAAAGCTATATTTTCCGTAATAATTACGTGTATGATTGGATTCAAGATATACCGTCTGAACTTGCGTCCCGTCTGTTATGTGTGTCGATATATTTACACTTTCCCTATAGATGGGAATCGAAGGATCTTGAATAACTTCCTGGATATTTGGAATGTTCCAATCAAAAACACCAAAATTTTGAAAGCCAGTTGAATTAGTATTATTCGCTACATCTGTTGCGAAGATTCGATAGGTGATATTTTTATTGAGCACATAATTATCAAATGTGAAATTCCAGTATCCATCTTGTTTTGTACCACTAAGAAGCGTCATTGTGTAGTTATAAAATAACTCATAATCTTTATTTCGATTTTGATAGTAACCTGAAGTCCACGAATAATCTATCGCATCCACATATGCATAAAATGTTGCATCTCTGTTATATGGTCTAAATCGCAGCCGATCAAAAGTAGGTTGTGCCCACCACCCGTCATATTGACCCAGATATACATCATTTAGCCAGATTTGAAACATCCAACTATCTACAGTTTGGATACGAACATGATGCCATGTGTTAGGCATTAAATTCGTTGTAAGTATATCAGATCCTGAACCTCTAAAATTATAATTTACGATCTCATAATCATAAAAATTAAAATAAATCCAACTTTTAGTTCCAAAATCATAAGGATCACCGAAAGCATGGTTCCCTATTTCAACAGTAACTTGGGAATTAGAATCTCCCCAAATCCAAAACTCAATTTGATCTCCGGAGCTTGACGATCTTTCAGAATAGAGGTGTGTCATACTCGGATTTTGGGTAGTTCTATTCAATTCTACTACCTTTCGATGACCTTCTTTAGCTGCTATTACATCAACATGTGTGTCACCTGGTTCATTAACTGTCCAATTTAATGGGTCTCCTCCAACTATATCATCTGAAAAACTATATTCGCCATAATAATTATACCCCAAATCACCTGTATAGTTAGTTTCGATGGATATAATCTGAATCTCCGTATTATCGGCCACATGAGTAGTTACATTCACAATATCCGAGAAACTAGGGACTGAGGGAGTTTGATTTACTTCTATAATGTTTGGTAAGCTCACATCAAACACCCCAAAACTATATTGATCCGTGGAATTGGTGTCATTCATTATGTCTGTAGCAAAAACACGATAAAAAATATCCTTATTGAGCGGATAATCAGTAAAAGTAAAATTCCAAATCCCATCAAACAAAGTTCCACCCAAAAAGTCCATTGTGTAATTTTGTATTATTCCCGTGTGATTGGTTTCGATATCAACCGTTTGAATTTGAAAGCTATTAGTTATATGTGCAGTAATATTCACTATGTCCTTAAACACTGGGACTGATGGACTCTGAGTGACATTTATAGAGGGTGCAAGAATCTTTAATGTCCCCTCGTGATTCTCAATAGTAGTTAGACTGTCAGATTTATTTCCAATGAAATAATTAATAAAAAGGCTTAAGCCTAAAATTCCTATCGTAATAATTAAAAGCGTCATTATCATCTTTTGCTTAAAAATTCTCATTATAGCTCCCTCAACTATTTCTTTGTGATAAAATTCCAAAGTATTTTAATTTAAATTTGAAAATGTCCAAATAAATCCCATTATTTAAGTCTAAATAG
>SUPS01000226.1 GCA_005191415.1 Candidatus Helarchaeota ASGARD archaeon Hel_GB_A | reverse complement strand
AGAGGTTGATTAAAATCACGGAGCATTGAGAATTTCAATTGCTGAAGATGAGTTTTCTTTGAAGGAAGGGAGTAATTACAGTAGAAGGTATTTTTAATTTGATGAATTACATCGTATGGAAGTAAGTTATTCTCAAGAGCGACTGCTTTTGAGAGGATTAATAAGTCGATAGGAGCCAATGCAAGATTTTTCCAGCCTGTATCGGAACCTTCTTCCCGTATCATGCAATAGCCATGAGATGAAGAGGCATTTTGGACGATACAAATGTGCCTTTTTCGAATGCCACACTTGAATTCGCAATTCAGGCAAAGGGAAGGAATGAAATGAACATCAGCGGTATTTAGATTAATTTCAAACATACCATATGGCTTATGAATGAAGATTGTTTGTTTTACTAAACTTACGTGGAACCCTATTTCATCCAAAAGTTGGTAGAGAGCTTCCTTATTCCGGGGCATTTGAGGGGTTTGGGGAGTTGGTAAATTTTGTTCACCAAGCATGATGTCCCTGAGGCGCCTAAGCTCTGATAGCATTTCATCTCGAATCGATAAATTATTTGATCGATTTTCCTGATGTGGCATTTCTTGATGTGTGTTTCTAATAATCTCTTGGATCCGTAAATTGTCTTCTTCTATATATCTATCTAAGTTTCTAAAGTAAGGACCTTCCCAAATACTTTGTGGCTCGCGTTGTCTCGTTGAAACGTGAGAAGTCTGCTGAAATAATGATCGTAATTCCCTCATAACTAATCGGAATCTTAGTTTCCGATTGCTCCGCGTTTCTCCGTTAAAACGTAGGAAGTTGGTTAAAAAAAGAATCTTAATCCCTCATTAACTATTCGAAATTTTATTTCCCAATTATAATTACTGAAATATACGCACCTTCTCAAAGATTTTTTATTTAAATTTATTATTGAAATCTTCACTTTTAAGAATTACGATTTCTAATAAAGAGGAGGAAAAGAAAATTGCCCAAATTGGTAGATCAATTCGCAATAAACTTTCTCACAGAGATGAATTTTCCTTCTATGAAAATACCTTCATTATTTCACATATTTATGGATAGTTTTTCAATTAATTCCCCCATAAAGATTCATTTTAGTCTTTTGAACAGATTTTCGATAAATTTTCGATAATTTTACCTGTAATGAGATGATTTTTTATTATAGGAAATTATTACTTTACAAGGAGCTAATTTAATAAAATGATTCAGCATACTAAAATGGGAAGAAGAGAAGAGCTAAAGAATATTGCATACAAAATCGCAAAGCTTCTTAAAGAGAAGTATCGAGTTAAAAAAGTATTTCTTATTGGATCTGTGGTTAAAGGTCCCCTTCATGATAGATCAGACATAGATATCGTGGTGGAAGGCTTAACAGCGAATCTTTATATGAGAGCTCTTACAGAAATATATGATACTTTGCCCACGGGTGTAGATCTGAATCTTATTCCTTTTGAAGATGCCTTCGTGGGTTTAAAAGAAAAAACTCTCAAAGAAGGATTGATGATTTTATCTAATTAGTAAAATAATTATCGAAAAATCATTTTAGGGATTGGAATCTTTCAATTTGGTATTATTTTTTTCGTAGGAAGTTTATTAACGAGAAGAGGACGATGAAGGTTTTCATAATATTTAGCATGAAGATAAATTTCCAACCGAGCTGACGTTTATAGCTGAAAAATTTATAAATTTGAAGAGATGTAAGGCAGATAATCCCACAGATTAGAAGTAATGGAGAAATACAATAAAAGAATAAGAAAAGCCAAATAATTACTATAGGGGAACAGAGTAAAATAGATGGGCGTATTAAATCTGAGTGGTATTTGGAAGTTGGTCGCTGGTATCGTAATTTAATTCCATGAATACGGATAAGATCTGCGTAACATTCGCCGTATTGTCTTAGTCTCTTGAATTTCTGGATGAAATGAGTGGGGTTATCATGAATGACAATCCCTTTTGGGATATAATAGACGCGGAATCCTGCTTTTAAAGCACGCCAAGTGAAATCAACGTCTTCCAATCGATAATTCCGAAAGCCACCAAGGGATTGCCAAAGGGATTTAGCAAAAAGCATATTGCTTGTATTGATGAAGTTAATATCAGAATTGATACGAATTTCGGTTTTTGAAGTGAGATGGGAAAGTGGAGTGATTCGGTGTTCTGCGTAATCCCGAAATTTAACATAGCCCCCGACAATATCGTAATCCTTCAAAAAAGGGCTTAGTTCTTTGAGCCAATTAGGACTTACCATACAATCAGAATCTGTTAGGGCAATGATTGTATATTTAGCATGTCGTATTCCAGTATTTCTAGCAGAAGCAGGACCTAATGATTGATGCAATTTAATTAATTTTACGGGAAATTTTTCGATAAGCTCTGGGGTGCCATCAGTAGAGGCATCATCTACCATTATAATTTCAAAGGTGGGATAATCAACATTCAAAAGGCTATTTATTAGACGAGGCACCATATCTTTGCGGTTTCTAATAGGAACAATGATAGAGATAGGTGGATAACGATCCATTTAGAGAGCCACTCGAATTAATTCTTATAAGAAATTAAAAATATCTATACTTATATTTGTAAAGGTAAATCTATTCTTGAATTAAGCTGATTTAAAGGAAATTTTCTTCATTAGAATATTCCATGACCAAACAATTACAGATTTCGTTTCAGGAATAGTTTTAAGAACCTTACCCAGCTCCTTATCTTCTGTTACAAGGATACCCTGAAGAGTAGCCGCTGTTCCAGCGATCCAGCAATCCATAAAATCCGAATGACCTGCATCTCTAATGATCGAGGCGATTAAACTAGCTTTCGGATTTAATTCTGAATTGAATATCTTTATGGGGGAATTTAAAACTGTTGGAAGAATCAAATGATACCTTTCTAAAATACTGAAATCATTTTTTTTTCTGTATTCACTGAATAATCTAAAGCTAGTTTCGATAAGACAAATTGATGGGAGATAAACATTATATCCTTTTATACCATTTTTCCATATTTCCTTTAATTCATCTCGAAATTTATGAGAAAGGTCGATTTTAATACCAAAAAGTGGTAAGACATATGTCGTATCGAGCACAATCGAATTAATGTTCTTCATTGGTAAGTTTCTCCTGTATTGCCAATTCTTCTTCGATGTCTTTTTCAATACTTTCTGGTGTACCTCTGGCAATAGTAGGCATTGCTAAAGCTTCTTCAACAGAATAAATCTTTTTTATAATTAGTTCACCTGGATGCGCCTCAATATATACTTCATCTCCAGGTTTAATCCCTGCTATATCTCGTAAGGGTTTTTTAGGTAAAATCTCGCCCTTCTTTCCAACAATGACTTTTTCTTTAAGAGTCATAAATTAATATTACTTTTCGGAATATTTATACTTTTTCGGAAAATTGTCCATCTATCTTACTTTTTTTTAAAAATAGTATTTATATTATAATCTTGTGAATAGAATGCCATATGCTAAACTAAGAACATCTCGGATTTATTATGAATTTTACCACAATGAAGGAATTCCGCTTGTCTTTATTCATGGATGGGCGGGAGATCATTCCAAATGGAAAAAACAAGTCGATTTCTTTTCGATGCGGTATCCAGTTATTGTTTTCGATTTGGCAGGCCATGGTCAATCAGATCCTACAGAGGAGTATTCCATAAATAATCATTCTAAAATTTTGCATGAGTTACTTGAATATTTAGGGATTAGTCAGATTTATCTTGTAGGACATTCTATGGGCGGTATGGTGGCACAACAATTTGCGATTGATTTTCCAGAAAACATTTGTAAATTAATTTTACTTAGTACTACCTTGAAAATTATAAATTCATTTAAGGATAAGTTGGCAGTACTCTTAATGCGATTTCTTCTCCGCATTTCTTTTAGAAGATACTGCAAAATATTATTTACCTATACGCAACCACCTAATATCTCACCCGGAGAATTAGCTATGAAAATGAAGGAGGTTTATTCAATGCATCCTAAAATAGTTCGCAAGACATTTGCAGAAATGACGTCCTATAATTCGTCTAACAAATTGAGCTCGTTTAATAAACCTACATTACTTATAGTAGGAGAAAAGGATCGCATTATTACTCCTGAAATGACTAAAACACTTCAGAAGACTATTCCACAAAGTGAATTGTTGGTCATTCAAGGAGGATATCATGAGATAATGCTAGAAAATTCAGATGAGGTAAATGAGGCTATTCTTAAGTTTATCGAGTCAACTTAAAGAAATTGTCTTATCGGATGTCTTACTAAATCGGAAGGCATGAAGTAGCAAGGTTTTACGCATTGGCAGTAGGGGAGTTTAAATTTACTTATTTTCGTTTTTCGTTCCTTGTAGGAGGCATCTTCAAGGTCCCAGACTTTGTATGGTGTTAGAGTTTCTTCACATACCATTAAAGTCCCATCATTGTTGATACTAAAATAAAGATCACCAACATCACATTTCCAAGTATATTTTCCACTGAACCAATCAATCAAAGCATTGTAATACCTTTGTGATCCCCAGATGCGGTATTTATGGCGTTTCAGTTGAGAAATAGCCTTAGCTAGCCATTTAAGCTCGGATACAGACAAAGTTAAATGCGGACAATAATCTCTATATAGATATTGCTGATTTGGATGGATGGCTGAATGAACGGGATCAACTGAAAAGGAAGTTTGAAGATTTTTCTGGATAGTTGTGATAGTGGGAATAAAATTGTGAATATTTTCTTTTGTTAAGATGATATTTATACAATAATCGACTTTATCAGGAAATTTTTGTTTAAATTCGCGAAGAATTGTGATTAAATTTTCATTATAAACTTTCTTAGAGGATTGAGTTGGAATTAGATTATCTATACTAATTCCTAGTAATAGATAAGAGCCATTTATTAAATCGGATAAGATGTCCTCATCGAGCAATGATCCATTTGTAACGATATGAGTGAGAATTGATTTCTTAACACAGTACTTTAGTAAATCTGGTAAATCAGCGCGCAAGGTTGGTTCGCCACCATAGATAGTTAGATGCCGCAATCCCCATTTATAGATGATATCAATAATGTTATACCAATCTTCTACGGGTATATCCGTTTTTTGGGCGGGTATCCGAGCAGTCTTACAATAGGCGCAATTCATATTACAGTTTCGCGTGAAAAATAGACTGGCAAAGACAGGGTTCTTCCCGATTCGTAGAATTCGTTTTAAATAACTCGTGACTACAGCTTTGTAAAGGTTAAATTTAGTCTTCATTGGTTATCTTAAGCCTCACAATCCCAGCAATTCATTTAATAAAAGTATAAATAACCATTTTCAATATAGTTTAAGAAAATTCCTATTCAAAAATATTAACCTAAGAAGGTACATATAAATGGGTTCTCAAAAAGAATTGGTTCCTGATTTCCAATTTCCAGAGAAATATCATACGTCTCAAGAGTTGAATTCAGACCTGATGAAATTATGTGATCGGTATTCCGACTTGATTTCAAAACATGAATTAGGGAAAAGCACAAATGGAAAGGATATATGGGGATTTATAGTTCATTCAGACCAAAGGAATTTGAAAAAAAAGCCAGCTTCACTCATTATTGGGTGCCATCATGGGAGAGAGTGCATTACGAGCGAAGCGGTTCTTTATTGTTTAGAATATATTTTGGAAAAATATTCAGAAGTCAATCAGATTCGTAATTGGATAGAAAAATCCGTAAGCATTTGGATTCCCATGTTAAATCCAGATGGGCATGATATCGTCATCAGGAAAAACGGGAATCAAGTAGATTTGAATCGAAATTATACATTCAATTGGGGACTTGTACCAGGATGTTCGCACGATCCCTATAGTCAAATATATTGCGGACCATCCCAACTTTCCGAAATCGAATCACAATTAATAAATCAAATGAAAATCATCGATGATTTATTCCATAAATTCAAAAATATTAAAAGTTCACTGGATATGCATAGTGGAGCGGAAATAATTTTGTATCCATGGGGTTATACGCGAGAACCAGCACCAGATGATGCCTTATTCAAAGAATTATGTCGGCAAATGGAGCAAAAAGCCGTTGAATTGCAGGTGGAACCATTTCCATCCCAACCAGCAGTAGATCTTTACCCGACTTCAGGAACATACATTGATCATGTCTATCACTTCTATAATTGTATCTCATTCGTAGCTGAAATTTATCGGGGACGATGGGCTGGAGATATCTGGGAATTTTTCAATCCGCCTGCCGAAAAATATAATGCCGTATGTCTATCATTTCTATAATTGTATCTCATTCGTAGCCGAAATCTATCGGGGACGGTGGGCTAGAAATATCTGGGAATTTTTCAATCCGCCCGCCGAAAAATATGATGCTGTATGTCACCGCGTTCTTCCGTTGATTTTTACAATTATAAATCATGCAACAAAAGCTTAATTAAAACTTTTAACCTAATTGATACTACCATTTAATTTCTTACTATTGAATTTTTTACAAAAGAAATTTTCATTCATTAGAAATTAACGATTGAATAACAATTTGTGTGAGTTTTATGGATTGGAAAAAATATGAGGGCTGGCTAATCTTAGGGTTAATATCCATCATCTTTGTAGTTTTGCTGTTAATTATGGGAACGGGTAATCTCATTCATGGAGATGAACAATTATTTTTACTTCTGAATCCCTCCTTCAACCCTGCCAATCCCACGATTTTTGATTATTTTTTTGTCTATTTTTCAACGTGGGGACCTGCAGGGTTTGG
>SUPS01000016.1:9919-28486 GCA_005191415.1 Candidatus Helarchaeota ASGARD archaeon Hel_GB_A | reverse complement strand
TATCAACAGGTGCATTAGCTACTCAATATATAGATCCAGATGAGAATATTGTTCTTGTGGCGATTCCATTTTTCCACGTTGCGGCAAATATAGGTGTAATGCAGGCGGTTCTTGTGGGCTATACCATGGTTGTTATGGATAGATTTGTTATTTCAGAATTTTTAGAAAATATGGTAAAACATAAGTGTATTGGATTTGGGCTTGTTCCTACAATGATAAATTTGCTAATAAATTCTCCCGAAATCGAAAAATATCGAGACTATTTACCGAATATTAAGTCAATTGTGTATGGTGCGTCTCCTATCGCCCCTGCAGTGCTTCGTAAAATTTTGGAGATGTTTCCTAATGCGGATGTCTTTCAATATTTTGGCCAAACGGAATATAGTCCAACAATAGCAGTACTTGAACCAGAGGATCATAGGAAAGCTTTGAAACCAGGGAATGAATATCTACTCGCTGCAGCTGGTAGGGCTTTAATTGGTACAGATGTTAGGATCGTGGACGAAAATGGAAATGATGTTCCTTTCGGGGAAGTAGGAGAAATTATTGCCAAAGGGGATGGAACGATGATCGGTTACTGGAATCAACCAGAGAAAACGGCGGAAACAATTAAAGATGGGTGGCTATATACAGGAGATATGGGGCGAATGGATGAAGATGGATATATCTATGTAGTTGATCGGCGGAAAGATATGATTATTTCTGGTGGTGAAAATATCTATACTAAAGAAGTCGAAGATGCCCTTTATACACATCCTGCTGTGCTCGAATGCGCAGTTATTGGCATTCCTGATGAACGCTGGGGAGAAGCAGTTCATGCGATTGTGGTATTAAAACGTGGATACAAGAAAGGAAAAAATATTACCGAAGAAGAATTAATCGCGCATGTAAAAGATCAAATTGCGAGGTATAAAGCACCTAAAAGTATTGAATTTCGACGATCTCTGCCAAAAAGTGCACAAGGAAAAATTTTGAAGAAAGATCTGCGGAAAAAATATTGGGAAGGACACGAACGGCACGTTGCTTAATTTAATGACTATGCTTGTTGAGGAGATGAGTAGATGTTTAAAACACAAGTAACCGAAATGTTAAAAATAAAGTATCCTATCATTGCAGGAACCATGATGAATATTACCACTCCAGAATTTGTTGCTACATGCTCAAATGCAGGCGGATTAGGGATTCTTGCATCTGCCATGTATCGGAAGCCTGAGCCATTACGAGAGGCAATCCGCCAACTTCAATCCTTCACAGACAAACCTTTCGCAGTCAATGTGAATCTTTTTCCTATGTTGATGCCAGTAAGACAAATCGATTTGGTTAAAGCGATGATTGAGGAAGGCGTCAGAATTATTGAAACTTCAGGACATAAAGCCCCTGAGAAATATGTCCCTCTTTTTAAAAAGAATGATGTAATTTGGATACATAAATGCGCAGGTGTGCGGTATGCAAAGAAAGCTGAGAGTCTCGGAGCAGATATTATAGAGGTTGTTGGATGGGAAAACGGCGGGGCTACTGGACGATTCGATATAGGCACTCTTGTATTAGCGCCAGCAACAATAGATGCCGTTAAGGTTCCCGTGATTGCGGGAGGAGGTATTGCAGATGGAAGAGGATTGGCAGCAGTACTTGCATTAGGGGCGCAAGCAGGATTAATAGGCTCGCGTCTTTTGATGACGAAAGAATGTCCAATTCATGACAATTTAAAACAAGCCCTCTTGAAGGCATCTATTTATGATACGATATTAGTAATGAAATCTGTCAATGCCACTCATCGTGTCTGGAATAACAAAGCAGCTCAACGAATACTCGAACTGGAGGCATCAAAGAGTGATCAGTCTGAAATCTTCAATGCAGCTGCAGGTGCAAAAGCAAAGAAAATGTATGATGAGGGAGATCTTGCGGCAGGAATAATTTCTTGTGGACAAGGAGTAGGCTTGGCGCGTGATATCCCTACGGTAAAGGAATTTTTTGATCGCACGATCAAAGAGGCTGAGAAGATAATTCAGAATCTTGCAAATTTACATTAATTTTTTCGATTTTTTAATTAAGAAGACTTCCGTTTGGGTAATTTGAGTGCCCTTCGGATAATTTTATCCATTTTTTTGCGTTGTTCAAGATCAAATTGAAAGATATAAAAACGAAAGTTCTTTTCAATTTTCTCCGAGGAATAGATACGTCTTTTCCCTTGTGGGTCGTGGATAATAAATTCATACTTATTCTTTTTAATAGGTCTCATCCCTTGTACAGCAAGCCAATGGTGTCCTAACCCGATAATAATTCCATCAGGGACATGTTGATAAAGTATTTGTAATTTCTTTTTGTTATCTTTCCCATCGAGAAAGATACATCCAGTCCCATCTGGACTTGGAAATAAAATTTGGTGTCCGCCATAAAAATATGCCAAAATTTTCAGTTCTAGATTCGTTTTCATCTCAAATAAATATTCATAAAGGGTTGTTTTCCGCACAATACCTTTCCTAAGATAGAGTCGGATATCATTTGCTGATTTTTGATTTTTTAAGAGAGAAAATGCATGCATGCGATCTTCTAATTGTTGGAATAATATCATTTTAAAGTAAGAGTATTCATCAGCAAAGGCATTTCGTAAATAATAACCGAGGCTACGATTAAAACAGGATTTCAGGAGAAGGTAAGCTTCTGCCAGTTGCCAGCCTATCTTTCCTTGGTAGTAAGGTTCCAAACGCATTTTATTAACAATGTCTTTTAGCAATATTTCTAGGGAGTTTCCTTCTGGCTTCGCGATCATCAACAGTGCTGAGAGCCCACAGGTATTCGTGAGTTGTGTATAGAGAGGAATATCACGATACGCCATTATGTCACTAAGATCATTGACTATTATAAATTCTTCGCGAAATGGTCTATAAATTCAAAAAAATATGAAATCTGGGGAGCTGGGCTTGCTTTACAGCATGAATAGTATATAAACTTTTTAATTCATTTGAATTTCTTTTACTTATATTTAGAATTGGGCATCATAAATCATTTTCATCTCTATATTTTATGATATTTCTTAATCCTTTGATTTTTTAAATCAAATTAAAATTGAGTAATCTCATATAAAACTTTTAAAAAGACTAAATAGATGTTAATCCGTCAAATCATTTATAAAATTGAGCAAGATAAGAGGAAAATGGTGAAATATTATGGCAGGTGAATTAAAAACCAGAATGACTGAAATGTTTGGATGTAAATATCCGATAATGCTTGCGGGAATGGGACCTTTTTCGACCTATAAAACGGCAGTGCAAGTAGCAAATGCGGGTGGCATTGGATTAACCAGTCATTGGGGAATTCTTTCTAAAGTGGATCCAGAAACGCATTTAATTAGTGATGCACCGAATGCGCGAGTGATATCTCCTGTGGAAAAGATGAAATTTGATTTGGAATATATTGCAAAACATGCTGAAGATGGCGCAGTATTCGGTTGTAATATTCGCGTCGCTCGGATTCAAGTGGATGCACCTCGTGTTATTCGTACAGTTATTAAAATGCGGGAGAAAAACCCGAGGTTGAAAGAATTAATTAAATTGATTGTTACTTCTGCAGGAAATCCCATACCACCTCATAATATTATCAAAAAGAAAGCACCTGATTTGAAACATTTACATGTATCGCCATCGCTCAAACTTGCAAGTGTTACCTTGGATAAAGCGGGTTGTGATGGAGTAATTGCAGTCGGTTATGAGGGCGGTGGCCACCAAAGTTACGAACAAGTTACAACATCCGTTCTTATTCCTGAAGTCCGCGAAAAATATCCAGATGCGCTCATTATTGCGGGAGGTGGAATGGCTACGGGACGGACGCTTGCTGCAGCATTAGCATTAGGCGCAGATGGAATTCAAATGGGATCACGATTCATCGCAACTAGCGATGGAGACTTCCACGAGAATTATAAAAATTTGATTCCAAAATTAACAGATGAAGATACCATGATGTGCGATGGCGCCTTTGGACCTATTCGACTGTATAAAAATAAATATGCACTTTCACATCCCTTACGGTTATCTCGTGAAGAACGAATCGCTATGGAAAAAAGTCTTGGAAATGTAGATAATTTAACAGAAAAGTTCGCTGATGATATGAAACGTTATGATTTGGTTTACAAGGGCGATATTGAAAATGGTGCGGTGCTTCTTGGGCAAACAGTTGCATTAATCCATGACCTTCCGACCTGCAAGGAAGTTATTGAGCGGATTATGAAAGAAGCCATTGAAACAATTAAGGAAATGAATAGTAAAGTTGCACCAGGTATCTTAGCATAATAAACTTTTTTCAATTTTTATTTTTTTCAATTAAATGAATTGTAGATATAATTTCCGAAAACCTATTTAGTTAAGATTTTTCAATAACTATTAATGATAAGAAATTCTACAATGTCGTTTAAACGTATTTTTCATAAAATTTTTTTAAAAGGAAGAATTCTCTTCCCCCGAGTTTTGAGATTCCCAATGTTGCTGAGGGTGTATTTTCCTTGGATTATAAGGCATCCCAGAATCCTACCTACGTTGGCGCGGCTAGCTAGTGGATATCTCCATTCGAAACGGATTAGAGAGGAAGAATTAAAGAGAGGACTAAAAGTACCACCGTTCTTGATAATTAGCATTACATCCCAATGTAATCTGCAATGTGCTGGCTGTTATGCAGCGGCAACCGGAACAATCCAGAAGAATCAAGGATCAAAATCATTAAATCTAGAGGAATGGCGGAAAATAATTTATGAAGCCACGGAATTAGGAGTATTTGGTTTTATTATCGCAGGCGGGGAGCCCTTTTTAAAGCACGATTTATTGAAACTCAGTGAGGAGTTTAATGACCGATTATTCTTAATTTTTACGAATGGTACTCTATTAAAATCGTCTGATTACAATAGATTGCGGCGAATAAGGAATACAATAGTCATTGTAAGTATAGAAGGAGACCCTGAAACTACTGATAGAAGAAGGGGAATGGGCGTATATAAGAAAGCCATAGCCACAATCCAGAAGTTGGGAAGAAGTGGAGTTATTAGTGGAATTTCAGTTACAATTGATAGACAGAATTATAAATATTGGATGAGGCCAGAAAATATTGATGCGTTAATTGCAAAAGAAGTTCATTTAGGCTTTTTCCTTGAATATATACCTGTAAATGATGATGTTGCATTGATGTTAAAATCGGAAGAAAGGGAAAAATTCAGGAAAACGGTGCTTAACTATCGCGAAACTAAGCAAATATTCCTCATTCATTCGCCGGGGGATGAGGAATACATGGGAGGATGCGTTTCAGCAGGAAGGGGATTTGTTCATATCACGCCAACTGGAGATTTAACGCCTTGTCCAGTTTCTAATATTGCCACACATAATTTGACAACTTCATCCTTACGAGACGCCTTGAAAAGCCCTCTTTTTAAACTCATAAGGGAGAATGAACATTTACTCGAGACCGAAGGAATGCCGTGTGCTTTATTCGCGCATCCAAAAGAAGTAGCTGAACTGGTCAAACAAGTTGGAGGATATATAGCATCTGATGCTTGTAGAAATAAAATGATTTAATTGAAACAAAAGTATGTTCAAGTGAAATTTTAAACAAAAAAAGAGTAAAGTTAAAGTAAAGTAAAGGCGTAATTTCCGAAAGGCATCAAGGCAACGAGGATCCATGAAAGAAGGAGGGTGGCATAAACTGTTGGTGCGAGGATATTTCGTCCTGAATACATGTAAATCCATGTAGTAAGGATTTCGAGGAATGGGAAGGCAACAATTAAGATCATGATTACAAGTGAGAGGAATCCCAAATTGATGAATAAGAGCGGAATAAATAAGATAGTTTTTGCAATAGAACTGAGAATTACTGCCTTTATTAATTCTTTAATTCGACCTTGTGGGATGTATGCCTGCATATTTCGGATATAAAGCTGATCAAAGAAAACATAAGGAAAAATTAAGAATGCGACAGCAATAGTTGCGCCAATTTCTCGAACGGTAGGAAGTAAATCAAAGATGCTCCATTGTAATATTGCAGTCAAAGTCCCAAAGCTGTAAAGAAATATAATCAACCCAAATAGAATAGATCGATTGAAATTATGTGTAATTTCATCTTTTATACGTTGGAGATAGGGACGAGGATCATCTTCAACGCGTCGATGAATCAAATAAAATATAACAAAAAGGCCAATGGCAGATCCCATGAAAAGACCAATTAATAGGTTTGACATTATTAGATTGAGAGTTCCTGCGAAAATGTAACTAAAAGGTATAAGTAATAGAAACGCTATGATATTAACGAGGCAATAGCCACCAATATGAAATAATATTTTCTTTTTTGATTGGGGGTCTTTTACTTTTTTCGGGTTTTCTGGTAAATTTCTGTAGATTATCGGTTTTACGTAAGGAATAACTGCAAAAAATCCTAATAATGAGCCGAGAGCTGCTAGACTAATGAATAATTGGCGTTGGTTATCTATAATTGCCTTTGTATTACCAGTATAAAAGCTTGCTCGGAACCAAGTACAGGTTTCATTCATGATTTGAGTATCTGAAATTTCCAAAATGTGATCTGCATGCGGGGCAATGAAAAGTTTGGTAGCATTTCCGTAGAGAAAATTACCATAAAGTATTCCTGGTGCAACGGTCTCCAATCCAGTTGCATTTTGGAGAAAAGAGAGGGCATCATCAAGCGTAAAAAGCTCTTCAAGGCCACCCATTGCAATAAGAAGATTTGAAATAGCGGTTCCATTAATTTCATAATCGGTATTGTTTATACCGACCATTCCAATGGTTACTGTTGCATTAATCTCACCAGGATAAGCGATGGATGTTCGCATTACTGCCTGTCCTCCCATTGAATGACCGACAAGCCCAATGCTATTATTATCTACATAGTCAAGACTTTTCAAATATTGCACTGCCGCGTAAACATCGTCTATTAAATTCTCACGATCTTCATCAAGATTTCCCCCGCTTTGGCCGTGCCCCCGAAAATCAATGGCAATAACTACAAAACCACATTTAACTAATTCAAGCGAAATACCTTGCATCGCTTGTTTATTTGATGTAAATCCATGACAAACGACAACACCAGGTACAGTCCCTGAGATGTCTTTCGGCGTATATACTAGACTTGCTAATTGAGTACCATCCGCACTCGTCAAGGTTTGATATCTAATAGTATAAGATCCTCCAAAATAAGTGAAAAAAATTCCACCAGCGACACCGATAGTAACGAGGACAATGCTAATTAGTAAAATTAATTTTTTTAATCGCATAAGAACAATCAATCCCAATTTCTATAAGTAAGTTGTCATGATAAGGGAAATCGAATAGAAATTAATAAATAGATGTAATTTTGAGGGAATGTCAGTTAAATTGAATAATTTTTGAAATAGAAGAAAGAATATGATATGTAAGAAAAAGGAACTTATGATAGAACTTCACGAAACAGCAGAATTCTTTCTTCAAGGAGTTTATATGCAGTTATAGAATCTTTTCGCGAGATAATAAAGATGGTGTCGAGATGACAGGACATAAATTGCGTGATATTTATATTATGTGTTGCGAAAAGATTAGAAACATAAGCGACAATCCCAGGAGTTTCAATGATTTCAGGAGGACTAATAAGAATGAGTGCAGATTGATTTTTGTTAGTCGTGATGATATTCTTTTCCTCAATCAATTCTACAATTGATGGAAGGAGATTTTGATGCGCTGCTATAGTAAAAGTCTTTGTTCCTTGGATTATTTGAAAAAAGCGAGATCCTTCAACAAATTTTGTTAGTTCATTGAATTTGTTGATTAAAGCGTGTTGGTGGACTGTAATGACTGTTACATCATTTTTCAATTCCAATTCGCTTCCAGCAATTATTTTGGAAATATTAGCTTCGAGCACTTTACGGGTTTCTTTTAATTCTTCTGCGTAGCGCATGAGAGCCATTTTTATGGCATCTATTTGGACGGATTTACGATTCGCTAGACGTAATACACGGTCTCGAATAAGTTCTGCAAGTGCAGAATAATTGACTATACCCTGTTTAATCCCATCAAGAATGGATGGATGGACTTGGACTACCCGTCTTGTCGCTTCAGCAATTGAGATCTGGTCGGACATTTCTCAGCTTCCTAAAAACTTAATTTTTTCATTTTCAATTGTGTAAACTTTTTTGTAGGTTTATGTTTTATGTATTACAAAATATACTTAAGAAAATATTCGTGAGATTAATTTTTACGAAATAGAGTTACAAAGACGTAAAGGTTTCGAGAAAATGAAGGCAGGAATTGTTGGTGCATCTGGTTATACAGGTGGAGATCTAATTCGACTGCTATTAATCCACCCAGAAGTAGAGCTGACCTATATTACATCACGTCGGTATCAAGGTAAATATGTTAAACATTTACATCCAAATTTACGAGGAATAACAGATTTGCGTTTTGATGAATTATCTCCAGAGAAGGCAAGTGAATGTGATATTATTTTTATGGCGGTTCCACATAAAGCATCAATGAATATAGTGCCAGATTTATTAGCGGTTGGGTTAAAAGTTGTCGATTTGAGTGCCGATTTCCGATTAAAAGATCCAGATATCTATGAGAGATATTATTGTCCACATACGCATCCAGAGTTATTTGAGAAAGCAGTATATGGTCTTCCTGAACTGTATCGAGATGAATTAAAAAAGGCGGAAATAGCGGCGGCACCTGGATGCATGGCAGCGAGTGCAATACTTGGACTGGCACCGATCATTGCTGAAAAATTCATTGATAGAGATCATATTATTATTGATGCGAAAATTGGGTCTTCAGGCGGTGGAAAGAATTTTAGCTTCGCGAGTCACCATCCAGAACGAGCAAATGTTGTACGTCCCTATGGAGCGGTAGGACATAGACATCTTGCTGAGATCAATCAAGAATTAAGTCTGATTGTCAAACAACCTATTAAAGTAGGATTATCGACCCATGCAGTTAGCATGGTTCGTGGAATTTTATCAACAATCCACGTTTTTCTCACAGAACCTATAGAAAACAAAGATATATGGAAACCCTTTAGAAAAATGTATAACAAAGAACCGTTCATTAGGTTTGTTAAACAACCTTCGGGTAACTATCGACTCCCTGATCCCAAGGCGGTTATTGGTTCCAATTTTTGTGATATTGGTTTTATGCTTGATGAAGATATCCCACGCCTTGTAATTCTCTCGGCGCTGGATAATCTTATTAAGGGAGCTGCAGGTTCCGCAGTTCAATGTATGAATATCATGTTGGGGATAGAAGAAACTACGGGGTTGTTAATTCCCGCACCGCACCCAATGTGATTTTACAACCAGAAGGCGGTCCCAATGAATTTGATTGAATTAGAAAATAAGTATCTTCCAGCCATATTTCCGAAACGTCCTGTCATATTGGTGAAGGGAAAAGGTTCAAAAGTATGGGATATAGAGGGGAAAGAATATATCGATTGCGTCGGAGGGAATGGCGTCTGCTTAATTGGACATTCCCATCCTAAACTAGTAGAAAAAATTCAAAAACAAGTAGAACAATTGATAATATGCCCATATTTATTTTACAATGAACCACGTGCAAAATTACTTGAAAAATTGGCGCAGCTCACTCCAAAACCGCTTGAAAAGACTTTTTTTTCCAATTCTGGAGCTGAAGCTGTTGAATGTGCCCTTAAACTAGCTAGAAAATATACAGGAAAGAAAGAAATTATTGCAATGAAACGTGGATTTCATGGACGAACATTTGGCGCGCTCTCAGCAACCTGGAACCCTAAATATCGAAAGGAGTTTGAGCCACTAGTTCCTGGCTTCATGCATGTACCATTTGGGGATATAGAATCGATTAAAAAGGCGGTTTCTGATAAAACGGCTGCCATTATAACAGAAGCAGTTCAGGGCGAAGGAGGAGTGATTCCAGCTCCAAATGGTTTTTTAGCAGATCTTCGAGACTTATGCGATAAAAAAGGTATCCTACTGATTATAGATGAAGTTCAGACAGGATTAGGAAGGACTGGAGAGTTATTTGCTTTTCAACATTGGAAAATTGTTCCAGATATCCTGTGTTTAGCAAAAGGCATTGCCGGTGGAATACCTTTAGGCGCGACCATAGCAAGTGCAGAAATTTTCAACTCAATGAAATCTGGTGAACATTATTCCACCTTTGGGGGAAACCCATTAGCATGTGCCGCAGCTAATACAGTCTTGACGATAATTCAGGAAGAAAATTTGGTTGCCAAATCGAAGAAAATGGGTTCCTATTTTCTTAAGAGACTTCAAGAAGAAATAAAGGAGTTACAAATCGTGAGAGAAATAAGAGGACTTGGTTTAATGCTTGCTATTGATTTACGTTTAAAGCATAAAGTCTTTGTCTTAAATGCCGTAGAGAAAGGGTTATTATTACTTACTTCAGGCTCCACAACGCTGCGGATGTTGCCCCCTCTAAATATTTCTCAAGAAGAAATAGATCAAGTAATCGATATATTGAAAGAAGTATTGGCAAAATCCTGAATCATTGAGTAATTAGGAGAACCGAAATGGCTCGCAAATGCCGATTTTGTGGAAATTTTATTGATGATACAAATTATTCATTCAATCAATCCATTGTTTGCCCATATTGTGGCAGAGATCAGATGCTTTCAGATGCAGAATTTGATGATGTAGAAAAAGACACAAAATTTTTCTAATAATTCAGGTTTCATCGTGTTTGTCAATAGCAATTGTGACCATTTTTCATCACACATTTTAATTAATGATACCGATTATTCCCTTCCATAAATTTTTTTCAAAATTTTTCGTTCTCGAACAAAATCTTCTTGAAGCTCATCAAATGCCTTTTTTAAATCGATTGGTATAGAAGATTTTTCAGAGGACTTTGCTTTCATCGTACTCAATTCATATTGTCGAGCCAAAAAATTTATAACGCTATTTAAATCTAATTTTCTGCCGATTTTTTTCTCTAAATCATCCACAATTGTTAAAAGCCTCTTTCGAGTGTTTTCATCAATTGTAATTGTGACCAATTTTTATCACTTATCTCAGATAATGCATATATCTATGAATTGTATAATTTTTATATTTTCTGTAGAATTTAATTCAATAATAATTTAAGGCAATACAAAGCAGGAATTGATCTGGCTCCTTTTCTGATAATCCTCTAACTTATGTCATACGGAACGCTAATATAGTTTTCATTGTTTATAAAAAAAATATTAGAGAAATAAAGTATTAATTGTTCAAAGATCGGGAACATTTTCTTTGATATCTACATCATCCTTACTATCTTTTGAAAAGGTCGCTTTATCCACTTCAATTGATTGAAGACATCCTTCTTTCGTTAAGGTTACATTGATTTTTAAATAGAGGTCTGAATAAATTTTAATAAGAATTGGGATACATGCATGATTACAATAATAATCTCGAATATCAAACTCGCATTTAAACTTCTTTCCTGCTTTAATCAAGCGCTTTCTATAGTTACATTTTAATTTTAGAACCATTTGGTTCTCATCATCTTCAATCCATTCGTAATTTTCGGGTGGATTTATCCATTCACTATCTTCTAAAATAGTATTGGCAATCTTTTCCATATATCCACGCGCACTTCTTTTTAGCCACTGACGCATAATCCATTTTTTCGCGCCTCCAACACCACCGAACTCTAAGACATAGCTAGGAATTGCGTTAGCAAAGTAATCTTCGACTAATTCCACCCCTCCTTTTGAATTGAGGAATTTCATAATGAAAACAATATTGTTGATCTTATCCTCAACGGCGTTCTTTAAAAGACGTTTATAATTTTTCTCTTTCGGCATTTTCTAATCAACTTTCAAAAATAAGTAATTTAACTTTCAAAAATAAGTAATTAAATTTATGGCGAGGATAATTTTAAAAGTTGATCTTTTTCAAATTTTGCAACATACAAATATTTTCAATAAAAATTAGTAAAGAAAGTTAAAATCGTCCATGCCTTCCTTCACCCTTTGTGAAACGGGCTGCACCTGCCAGAGTTTCGCCGCTATTTATTGTTATTAAACCATGTTCATATTCATTATCTAGAGCTTCTTTTAGAGTCATACCGAATTGCTCGTAGGCAGATAATCGATCATGAATCATGCAGGTTTGAGGAAAATTTGCAATTTGACGAGCTAATTTTTCGGCTTCGGGTCGTGATTGTCCTATATCGACTATTCGATTCGCTAATCCCCATTGAAAAGCTTCTTCGGCGGTAATTGGGCGTCCTGTTAAGATCATTTCGAGTGCTCTACTCAATCCAATAAGCCTAGGTAATCTTATTGTGCCTCCATCAATAAGAGGTACTCCAAATCTTCTTGAAAATACGCCAAAGACGGCATTGCGCTCTACAACACGTAAATCGCACCAAATTGCGAGTTCTAACCCTCCAGCTACCGCATAGCCAGCTACAGCTGCGATTACTGGTTTTGAGAGGAGCATTCGTGTAGGACCCATGGGTCCATCGCCATCTTTCTCAAAGCGATTTCCACGGGGAGTTCCAATTGCTTTAAGGTTAGCGCCAGAGCAAAAACATCCATGATCACCCCATAAGACAGCTACCTTTGCCCTTTTATCACGGTCAAATTCCCTGAAAGCATCAGCTAGTGCCGCAGCGGTTGGACCATCAACTGCATTCTTCACTTCAGGATTATCAATAATAATAGTCGTTACAACATCTTTTTTCTCAATCCGAATACCCATTTAAATCCCTTCTAATCGTTAGATTACTTTTATATAGTAACCACCTTTTATTTCTTGATTATTGTTTTAGTAATAATTAAAAAAAGAATGCTGTGATAAATTATTTTATTACTTTTCAGGTTTTATTTTTTCGAATCTTGAATCAATAATTGTTTTAATTGATGGATTAATAATTAGAATTAATTTCTCCTTTTCAAGCGCCTCAAGTTCAACGCGCCATAGATTTTGAGGCGGAGTGCCTGTCGGAGCGATTTGGACGTTTGGATGACTATTGATCCATTGTTCTGTCATCTTTGGGGACATTTTTTCAACATTCCACACACAATTAGGGTATTTTTTTCTGAAATTTTTTGCTTCATTAGAAAGTGATGCAATTCTAACGGCATCATCTTCGTTAAAGGTAGCAATTTCGCTTATTTTTTCTTCAAGTTCTTCGTCAAGATCTTCTTCAAGCTCTTCTTCTTCCTCCTCTTCTTCAAACGGAGCTTCTATTAGTTCAGTTTCTGATAAGACAATTTCAGAAGTTACGGGGTTAATAATCAGGCGTAATTTCTCCTTTTCAAGTGCCTCAAGCTCAACAATCCATAAATGGTCTGGAGCATTCTTTCCTTTGAGAGGTATCTGCGTTTCAGGATGTTTTTTAATCCATATCTCAGTGTCTTTTGCGTTCATACATTCAATATTCCATACACAATCAGGATATTTCTGTTCAAAGTTCTTAGCAATATTAGATACCGAGGCAATTTCAATTGCTTTATCTTCATCAAAGATTTCTTCTTCTATTACATCCTCTTCCTCTTCTTCTTCATCGTAGAATTCTTCTTCATCCTCAGGTTCAGGTTCTATTTGTTCAGTTTTAATTTCAACTATTTTGTTAGTAGACGGATTGATTAAAAGAATTAATTTTTCCTCTTCTAACGCTTCAAGTTCTACTTTCCACAAATTTTTAAATGGTTCAACGTTCCAGACACAATTTTCATGTTTCTTTTCAAAATTTATGACTGCGTCTGATTTTGAAGCGATATCAATGGCGATATCTTCTTCTGTTTTTTCTTCGATAATTTCTTCTTCATAGAATTCTTCTTCCTCCTCATCGAGTAATTCGTCTTCTTCTTCGAGTTCAGGCATTAATTTCTCAATAGTGGCGTCAATTACTTTTTTGGTTAATGGGCTAATAATAAGCACTAATTTTTCTTCTTCAATCGCCTCAAGTTCAACAATCCACAGATGTTTAGGGGGTGCTTTTCCTTTTTGAGAAAATTGAGCATCTGGATGCTTTTTAATCCATTCGCGGGTGGCTTTTGCGGACATTTTTTCAACATTCCACACGCAATCAGGATGTTTTTGCTCAAATTTTTTCGCTTCGATTGATGTGGCTGCTATTTCGATAGCATCATCTTCTTCGAACGCCATATTTTCACCCTCATTCGATTTCCTACAATATATCATTCGAATAAATCAATGGAACTACTTTAAGTTGATGGCTAAACTAAAATTAATGAAAAGAGAAAATTTTGGTTATGAATATTCAATGAAAAAAGGAGGTCGGAGATTATAACTCATTAAAAGTTTTATAACGATTTTTCAACTTTTTTAAGAAGAGGTTGTAGGATTTCGTGTGCCGCACTGTAAATATCTTGTGATCCAGAAAGTATTTTCTCAATGAGATTGTCAAACTTTTTAGTGATAGAAAGTTTTTCTAAAATGCGTTCAAAAAGATAAGATTCTATGAGACTTTGTAATCGATATCGAATATTTGCGCGTTTTTTCATCATTAAATTATTAGAAAGTTCTAAATGTTCTCGATGCTCCTGAATTGCTTGGAAAAGTTCGGTTATGCCTTTACCGTCCGTTGCAATAGTCCGAATAATCGGAGGACGCCAACTTCTTTGGCGAGTATAGGAATCTAGCATCATGTTGAGATTAATTTTTAAAAAATCCCCGCCAAGATCTGATTTATTTATCACCATTATATCTGCAATTTCAAGAAGGCCAGCCTTTTGCACTTGTACGCTATCGCCCAATCCAGGAACGGTTACTAAGATTACGGTGTAGGCTAGACGGAAGATATCGACTTCGGATTGTCCGGCACCAACGGTTTCTACAAGAATGTAATCCATCCCATAAGCATCATAAAGAATTGCTATATCAAATACGGCTTTCGCAAGTCCTCCTAATCGACCTCTAGATGCAACGCTACGAATGAAAACGTTTGGGTCCAAGATAATTTCTCGCATTCGGACGCGATCTCCGAGAAATGCGCCCTGGCTATAAGGGGATGATGGATCAACAGAAATAATTCCAATTTTAAATCCTTTTTCACTAAGAAAAGTAACTAATTTACTAATTAACGTGCTTTTTCCGGAGCCAGGCGTACCAGTAAAGCCGACTATATAAGCTCCGTGAATATGGCGGCATAATTTACTCAGGATAATGCGCGCAGCCTCGGGATCATTTTCGGCAAGCGTGATAATTCGTGCGAGAGCCTTTTTATCGCGATCTAAGAAATGCTGAATCAGGTTATCGTAATTTTTGATTGGAGCATCTGTTGATTGACGAGATTTCATTAAAAAGCCTACAAAAAAAAATTAAGTTTCAACTAAACTATATACATAATCCACAATTTTCTTCGTGGGAGTTCCAGGACCAAAGATTTCTTTAACACCTAGTTGTTTTAATTCTTTAATTTCCTCTGGGAGAACGATGGTTCCTCCAGCCAGAATAATTCTGTCGCCTAGACCCGCCTTTTTGGCGAGTTCAATGACGCGGGGAATCAATGTCATATGAGCACCACTTAAAATGGAAAGCCCAATGAAATCTACATCTTCTTGGAGAGCGGCATTGATTATTTGCTCTGGGGTCTGGTGGAGTCCTGTATATATTACTTCAATACCTGCATCACGTAATGCCATACTAACGACTTTAGCACCTCTATCGTGCCCATCTAGCCCGGGTTTTGCCATTAAGAACCGTATCTTTTTTTTCGCCAAATATATAAATCCTCCTGGAAGCTTGAGATTTATAATAAAATGGTAACAATTAATCCGCAATAGTTTTTAAAATTTTTACGGATTAGTACTAGTGAATTGAAAAAAAACCAAAATGATAATCACGGGAAGAACGATGATAGAAGAAAAAGTCTTATTGGAAGAGAAAGCCGCAAAGGCTGGGAAAGAACGACAAGATGAATTTTATACATTGTCTAATATTAAAGTGAAACGGGTTTATACACCAGCCGATGTAAATATAAATTATGATGAAGATTTGGGGCAGCCAGGAGAATATCCGTTCACAAGAGGAGTTTATAAGACGATGTATCGTGGGCGATTATGGACAATGCGTCAATTTGCGGGGTTTGGTACGGCTGAAGATACGAATCAACGATTTAAATATTTATTAGCCCATGGCGAAACGGGGTTATCGACAGCCTTCGATTTCCCTACTCTGTATGGACGTGATTCAGATGACCCATTATCAGAAGGAGAAGTGGGGAAATGTGGGGTGGCAATCTCTTCCCTATTAGATATGGAGATTTTATTTGATGGAATCCCGCTAGATAAAGTCTCCACTAGTATGACAATAAATGGTCCGGCTGCAATTATTTGGGCCTTTTATTTAGCAAATGCGATTAAACAGGGTATTGACCTGAAAGAGTTGCGAGGGACGATCCAAAATGATATTCTTAAGGAATATATTGCCCAGAAATCATGGATTTTTCCTCCAGAACCGTCTATGCGGTTAATTATTGATACTTTTGAATATGGAATGAAACATGTTCCGAAATGGAATACAATTTCCATCTCAGGTTATCACATTCGAGAGGCAGGCTCTACTGCGGTTCAAGAATTAGCATTTACATTAGCAGATGGTCTAGCATATGTTGATGCAGCTATTGCTCGTGGATTAGATATAGATGGTTTTGCACCTCGCCTTTCATTTTTCTTTAATGCCCATAATAATTTCTTCGAAGAAATTGCAAAATATCGGGCAGCTCGCCGTATTTGGGCGAAAGAAATGAAGAAACGTGGAGCGAAAGACCCGCGTTCAATGAAATTAAGATTTCATACCCAAACCGCAGGTTGTACTTTAACAGCACAACAGCCAGAAAATAATGTAGTTCGTACAACCATTCAAGCATTAGCGGCAGTTTTAGGAGGCACGCAATCATTACATACTAATTCAAAAGATGAAGCGCTTTGTTTGCCCACTCAAGATGCAGTAACAACTGCCTTACGCACGCAACAAATTATCGCTTATGAGAGTGGGGTAACAGATACCGTTGATCCTCTCGCTGGATCCTATTATGTGGAATGGCTCACAAATAAGATGGAAGAAGAATGCTACAAATATTTCAAGAAGATCGAAGAAATCGGAGGCGTAATTGCAGGAATTCGACAAGGATTTTTTCAAAAAGAAATAGCAAAAGCCGCGTATAGATACCAAAGAGAAATTGAAATGCAAAAGAGGATAGTTGTCGGAATTAATGCTTTCAGAACACCTGAAGATGATCAAATTTGCATCCCAGTTCTGAAAATTGATCCTGAGGTAGAGCGAAAACAACGCGAACGTTTGAAAAAGTTACGTGAAACACGAGATAATGCTAAAGTCCAGGAAACTTTACAAAAATTAGAAGATGCTGCACGAAAAGATAATGTCAATTTGATGCCTTACATAATAGATGCAGCACTTGCCTACGCAACGTTAGGCGAAATTCGGCTCACCCTTGAGAAAGTATTTGGTACCTACACGCAAATCGAACCATTTTAACGGATTTAATATTAGAAAATCCGTTTAATATATTTTTTTGGAATAGATTTCGCGACAAAAATCGTGGGACTTGCTTGAAAAATTTCTATACCATCTTTTTGTGCTTGAAGAGCATCTATTTCTAAGATAACCATCTGACCCCCATGGCGACGAGCAACCATTTTTGCATCCGGAATAGAGAGGGTTAAATGAACCAAATTTCGCCCCATAGGTTTAAGCCCATCCGAAACAATTTTTTCATAAGCTTTCAAGTTAGTTCCATGATAGAGAATTTGAGGAACGTTCTTATAAAGATCATTTAAGGAAATATTTTTCAATGAATGACCATATCTGCATCGAAATCTTTCATTTTTTATCTCAAATCGCCCTTTAGGATCTAATTGGACCAATGCTTCTAATTTCTGCCTATTTAGCCAACTAAATCTTGCATCTTTTTTAATAAGAATTATTAATTCATCAACTGAAATTTGAGAAAAACCATTCTCATCGAGCTCTATTCCCAATTGTTGAGGATTATGCCGGAAAATATAACTCAAAAATTTACTCAATTTCACCTGTTGTTTGCGTGAAAATAGAAATTCTCGCTCATGACCACATAGTTCCTTATTCGTCGAATATTTTTTGCATTCTTTGCAATAGTAGATTTTAACGGGACCCATAATTATGCCTTATGCTTTTTAATCAGGAGATAAAAGGGGTTATTATTGTTGAGGGGGAAGTGCCCTTCGATTTTTCTTCTCATCGTAGTAAAGAAGGTAATTCTCCCCTACGAGTTTCTTTATTTTTTCATGGTATTCGGGTTTTTTGGCTTTCAGCCATCGTAATGCATGATAAATTGTCCAAACTAAGTTCTGTTGCCCTTTAGCATCTAATTTTTCTTTATTATTAAGCCAATCTTCAATAAGATTTAAAATTTTCTCAGGCATGTATTTTGTTAAGTCCTTAAGATTATTTCCGACGGATTTACGGACATATATGGATGAATCATGATTTAAGCTTGTAAGAATTTCCAGCACAACATCATTTTCGTCTGGATCCCTTAACCATTTGATCTCCGCTCTAGGACGAAGACTTTCAGCAACCAACCGCCGAATATT
>SUPS01000016.1:0-9300 GCA_005191415.1 Candidatus Helarchaeota ASGARD archaeon Hel_GB_A | reverse complement strand
TTTACATTCGATCTAGTTCAGAGGTTATTTCACGATATTCATGTGAAATAATTTTGGCGACTTTATCTGCTTGTAAACGGTCTAATTCGTAATATATTGCATGGAATTTTTCGGAGAGCTCTTTAGCGAATCCAAGATTGAATCTTGTTAAGTCAGTATCGATACATATTAGAGGGATTGCATGAGATTTCAGTAAATCTCCTAATATAAGTTGATCTTCTGCAAATGAATCATAAAGTGGAATATTTTGTTTCCCATCGGATAAAAGGATAATCAAGGGAAGAAGTCCTCGACAATGTTGTTCAGTTATAGCAATTTGAATGGCTTTATAGAGCCCTGCACTTAAAGGCGTCTTTCCGCCTGTTGGGATTTCTGATAAAAGTTCTGAAGCGAGTTCAATACTGTTTGTAGGGGGAAGAACTAAGGTGGCATCTGTGCCTGAGAACGTAATAAGACAAACTTTATCTTTGCGAATATAAATTTCTTCAAGTAAGCTGAAGATTGCCCCTTTTGCGGCAGACATTCGTTTATTGGCAGCCATAGATCCACTAGTATCTAATACAAAAATAATTAGGATATTCGTTGGATTTTTTCTGACTTTTAAACGATAATGATACGGAGCAATATAGAAATCCTCATTATATTTTATTGTATCGATTAAAGCGGCTCGTAAAGTGGCATCAACAGCGAGATCTGTAATTTTTTCATTTTTAAGGGGCATTCTAAATTTGAAATACCGCCCACTTCGATTTATACTTTGATTTGAATTCTTTCGGCTTTTTGTTTTTTGATGAATGAGTTGAATATTACGTTTTAGAATTTCTTTACGGGCTTGGTCGGTCAGACCATCCCCAATTTCGAATATCTGTTCTTCAAAATTCTCTAGATTTACAATTAAATTTTTAGATTTCAAGTCTTTATCCTTATCGGAGGTAAGAGGTTGAATTTCAACGGGGTTTAATTCTTCATCTAATTTTTCCTCCGTAAGGGAATTCGCGGCGTCTGTTTTTTGTTCTTGATTGACTTCCTGTTCGTTAGTTGAAACCTGTTCTTCGGTCGCAAGTTCATCAGTAGTTGGATTATTATTTTCAGTCTGTTGGGTTTCATATGAAGTCTGGTTCTCTCTTTCAAGTTTTTCTTTTAAATTGTCTAAATATTTAGTAAATTGATCAGGATCAAATTTTTGTTGCTTAAAGGGACCTTTTCTAAGACGATGAGGTAATGCCAGAATCATCGCTTCCTTAACATCATCATAATTCACGATGGTTCGCCCGTTAAACGCTGCGAGAGTTTGGGCGGTTTTTGCAATTGTAATATCTGCGCGATGACCATCGACCCCTAATTCAATGCAAACGAGAGAAATAAAAGTAAGAAATTTATCAGGTAAAACAACTTGAGGTAAAATTTTTTGTGCATTGATAATTTTTCTTCTTAATTCCTCTTGCTTTTTGGTATATTTTTGTTTAAAAGCATGGATATCATTATCAAATTCCTGTCTAGCTTTGATGATCGCAATTCTCTTTTGTAGATCTTGTTCACCCTTAACTTCAATACAAAGTCCGAAACGATCGAGTAATTGTGGACGTAAATCGCCTTCTTCCGGATTCATAGTTCCAATCAAAATGAATTTTGCGGGATGAAAATAGGAAATATTTTCTCGTTCTATGATATTATAGCCCATTGCAGCCGCATCTAAGAGTAAATCTGCCACGTGGTTATCTAAAAGATTAACTTCATCAATATAGAGAATTCCCCGATTCACTTCGGCTAATAATCCAGGTTCGAGGGCGAGTTTTTTATTTTCTAACGCTTTTTTCAAATCGATAGTGCCTACAACTCGATCCTCTGTTGCAGAGACTGGAAGCGTCACCATTTTTATACTTTGCTCAATTACAGGAAGTTTTTCGCCCTTTTCATATCGTGTTTTACATTGATTACACATATCTTCTGGATTATAAGGATCACAGTGAAAGGGACAATCTTCAACAATTTTAATTTTCGGTAATAATTCTGTTAAAGCTCGCGCAGCTGTTGATTTTGCTGTTCCTTTTTCGCCCTTTATTAATACGCCACCTATCTTGGGGTTTATCGCATTTAAGATCAGTGCTTTCTTCATAAGTTCTTGACCGATAATTGCTGTAAAGGGGTAAATATTGAATTCATGTTTCATATTTTGATTCACCTTTCAATAATTTTAGAGGCATTTCACTCATTGTTCGATTAAACCTTCTAATTCCAGATATAATTCTTTCAGTTTTTCTATTTGCTCATCCGATGCATTCCAAATGTTTCTTTGAATAGCTTCCAAGAGATAGCCCACCAAATCATGGAATGCAAATTTGTTATTTTTCTTCATTAACTCTTGAATTTCTTCATTTGATACGAGTGTGTCGAAAACTTGATTCCAAGTTTCATCTTCAACTTGACCGGTTGTAGCTGCGAAACCTAATAGGTAATTAACATTATTGGAAACTTTTTTACCTCCGCTATAATCATGTTTTAGCATAGCTTTTACCCATTTAGGATTTGCAGTGCGTGTTTTTATTCCTCTGTTAATTGCGGTCTTTAGAGTGGTCGTTTCGACTTTTACAGATGTAGTATCTGTCACGTAAATTACAAGGTCTTTTTTATTCCCAGCAACCTTCGATGCTTGATTTAATCCACCCATAAATTCATAATAATGGTCCAGATCAGTTACCGCATAAGCAGCAGAATCTCGAACTTGAGTAATTACGTCTATAGATTGGAGTTGTTTTTTAAAGATCGCTAAAGATGGCTTTCCTCTAGTATTTCGGCGATATGCAAATTGCATTTGCCGCATATACATATCACCGAGCTCTTCAGGTTTTTTCCATGCCCCAGATTCAATCAATGTAGGAAGGATAGAGCCATATTCAGATGCATCCGGACCAAAAATTCGGAATCGCGCCATCTCATCGGCTTCGCTTTCAGCTGTGCCATTTCTTATAAGATCAACCTTAATTTTATTGTGTTGATCTTTAACATAATTTATTTCAGGGGGTTCATTAGTATTAATGACCAAATCTATCGCTTCATCAAGAATTTCGAGCACATGTGAAAAAAGATCACGCATAAATCCGCAAATATTAATAGTGACGTTGATTCTCGGGCGCCCGAGTTCTGAGATTGGAATTAATTCAGGTTCGCGTCTCCATGTCGTTAATTCATTAATTTTCACACCTAAATAAGTTAGAATTTGTCCGATAGCTTCTCCATGAGTCTTTGCAGTTTCAAAACCCCAGAGAACAACGGCTATATTTTTGGGATAGGCCCCGTTATGCGCTTTTCTATATAACTCGATCGTCTGTTCTGCCGCTTGCTTTCCTCGTCGGAGTGCCAGTTCTGTTGGAATGAGCTGGGGATTAAATTGAAAGAGATTATAACCAGATGGTAGTACTTGAGGAGTCCTTAAGGGGTCCCCGCCCATTCGGGGAAAAGTGAAGCCTCCACTTAGCCCACTCAATAGATTTTGAGTTTCAAAATTATTCATAGAATTATACCCAATTTCCCGCATCTTATCTATAAGAGCTGGAAAATTAGGGTCTGAGAGAAATTCTAAATTGGGGAATTCTTCTTTCAGATTATTTAAGGATTTGCCCTCTAAAATACTTTTAATTAAGTTTAATCCTAATTGTTGAATTTTAATTCTTATAGGATCTTCTGGATTTTCACGTACATATGCGGCTAAATCTTCTTTTGCCGTCTTAGGAAGGTCAAATTCAGTTGAAAGTAACTCATAGAGATTAGGTCTATGCGGGATCATAGGCTGGATATTCCACAGATATTTCGTAGCATCATCAAGTGTATAGCTTTCCCCAAAAATGTGCAATCCTTCAGGTATTAAGGAAGTTTTACATTTAATGATTTCATTTTCTAATTCTTCAATACTAGATACAATAAACCCTTCTTTTTTCGCGTCTTCTAAGAGTTCCGCTCTCAATTCTTGAACGGAGGGATTCTTCATCAATTCTGCTTCTTTTACCAAATGAATTTTTTCTTCTAATTTACCAAAGGAGGAATTAAGCCCGCTCTCCGTGAAAGGAGGCAATTGATAAGAGATTAAAGTTCCAAGGGAACGCCTCTTAGCAATCATTCCTTCGGATGTATTAGAAATCTGATATAAATAAAAATGCGGAATGTAATCAACCATTGTATAGTTATAACAAAACTCGGGTTTTAGTCCTACTTCCTTCCCTGGTAAGAATTCTAGCGTTCCATGTGTGCCTACATGAATTATGGCATGCGCTTTCAATTCATTCAGTATGTAATAGTAAAAACAAAGATATTGATGATGAGGGGGAAGAGTTTGATCATGATATGCCTTTTCTAAATCTTCGATATCGCCTCGACTTGGTTGTATTGCGAGATAAATATTACCGAATTGAGCAATAGGTAGATAAAAATCATTACCAATAGCTTGAATTTTACCGGGAGGTGGTCCCCAGGCTTTTTCTACATTTTCCCTTAATTTTTTATTAAGTCCCTGATACCATTTCAGATATTTTTCTTTTGGGACCTTTACTAGCTTAAGACCAGGAGACAGGGATGAGTTTCTGGAATGTGCGAGGCGATTTTCTAAGGACATCCATTTAGCCGAGTTAACGAAGCCATGTTTAATCAGCCATTCTTTCAACTCAGATGGGTCGTATAGATTCAATTCATTGGGAGGGGCAATGTGATAGCCATTTTTTTTAAGTTCCTTAAAAATATGTGTTATTGAGGAGAGACTATCTATATACGCAGCATTTCCGATCCCAGCTTCACCTGGAGGATAGTTAAATAGGATGAAAACTAATTTTTTCTCCCGGTTCTCTAAATTTTTTAAATTAATTCTTGCTTTTATTCTTTTAAACATCAATTCTAAGTTATCATCGAAGACAAATGGTTTTATTAAATTCATTTTTTTATTTCCGATGTGGGTATCTTCGGCAGTATTACATAGCAGAGGAATCCCATCTATTAACCCATCCATCTCGGGGAAAATTACTGTTGCTAGGATTTGAACGGGTGTCAATCCTTCCTTCCTATTCAGAAAATCGTCATACATTTGATTATAGAGACCAATTCCGAGAAATATCGGGACATTCCATTTTCTCAAAAGCGCATATGTGTCCTCAAAATTGCCGCCCATAGGACCTCCATTAAGAGGAAACCAAAGTAAGGATAATACTGCATCAAATGGCACATTTTCAAGAGGTATATATTTCTTCAAATATTCTATTGTAAAAATACCATCGGTATAGAAGGCGATAAGATTCCATGTTTTATTATATTTCTCAAATATTCGCTTTACAATGGCAACAGACGATTCATAATGTAATCCGCCATAAAAGATAATAAGTAAAGTGGGTAATTCTGGATTTAAAGGATATTTTTTCAAATATTTATGAATGGGCTTAAAAAAATCTTTAGCATCTGGTCTCCAAAAAGCAGCAGGGTGAACCTTCTGTAATTTTTGTTTATGCCCTCTTTTAATTTTTAAACCCATATATTTTGAAGCAATCAATTCTAAAATACAAACAAAATTTGCAACGCTTCCAGAATTCCACCATTCCATTAATTTAATAATCCTTTTTGAATGTTTAAACCCTCCAAAGGGGATTATAGTTCCAAAAAATTTGATAATCTTTTGAATTAGATAAATTTTTTTGAAATCGATCGGTTTTTCTTCTTCTTTTTCATGGAAAACTTCTATTTCATTAGATAAAGAATCATTATCTGATATTTTTCTTTTATTTTTCACAAATTTGCTCATAAATTTACCCATGTGAAATGATCCAAGCCTATTTAATTTCATTAGGTCCATTCCGGCGCCCAATAAAGTTACGACATTTACATCGGTCCGGTCTGATAATTTTTCATTTAAAATTCGAGAAGTAATACGATTTGATCTCACGTCGATTAAAACCAAATCAGATGCATCTAGAGCCGTCCTAAATTCATCTTCAGAAATAACGCCTGTTTCAATATCTTCATTGTAAAAGATTTTAATGTCCGAGAAAAAATTTGGATATTTTTCAGTAAATATTTTTAGACCTCGTAGTACAGTCTGAGAAGATGTACACTGGATTATCATTGTTAAAGAATGAGCTTGCTTATCTTGTACCAATTTTTTTCAGTCCAAATTCTTAATTGTTCCAGTTTAGGTCCTAGTGGAAGTACTACCTAAAATGTATATTAGTATTACCCATAACGGAAATGTCAAAAAAAGTAGAAATTAGAAAGAACAGTAATTAATTATACATTCTATCTAGCAATTACTCATTTTACGTGTATTATCTTTTGATTTTAAAAGGCTTTCAATGAATTTTTCTGCCTCAGTAAGTGTTACGGGAAACATCTCGGTGTTTATTATGTTATGGATCTTTAAATTGAAGAAAAGTTGTCCTAATACTGGCATTCGCATTTTATGGGTCTTCAATAGAGTGTGGTTAGTTAAGATATCATGAAGCTCGCCTTTACGGATGATTTGTCCGTTATTCATAAGGATACAAGAATCTACAAGGTCAGGCAACACATCCACGTCATGTGTGGCGATAATAAGGGTCAGATTCGCTTTTTTATATTTTAAGATGATTTCCCGTAGATGGATATAACTATCGGGATCAAGGTTTGAGAAGGGTTCGTCTAATAGGAGAATTTCGGGATCCATGGATAATATCGTGGCTAATGCAGCCCTTTTTTTTTCTCCAAAGCTAAGATGGTGGGGAGCTTTATCTGTATAGCGTTCGAGGTCAGTAATATTTAGAGCTTTATTTACACGTTTAGCAATTTCTTCTTTATTATATCCTAAATTAAATGGACCAAAGGCAACATCCTCCCATAAACTAGGAGAAAATAGTTGATCATTTGGATCTTGAAAAACCATTCCGATTCTTTTACGTATTTCTTTTTTACTCTTTTTATTTAATTCTTGATTAAAAATACGAATGGTTCCACTTTGGGGTTTTAAAAAGCCCATTAAGAGAAGGAAAAGAGTCGATTTTCCAGCCCCATTAGGCCCAATTAATCCAATAGATTCACCTTTTCTCACATTAAAACTTACATTCTTTATGGCAGGAGTTTTATCGGGGTAGAAATAAGTTAAGTTTTCGACTTCGATGATATAATTCTCGTTTTTCATAATTTATCTACCTATTAATTTAAAAATAATAAAAGAATGGGATAATTTGTAAATCAATGAACAATATAATAAGTGTAATAGATATCGTAATAGAAGCATAAAGTATTGTATAAACTTTGTTGGATTGGTATTCTTTGGTGACTAAATCGCCTGTATAGCCACGAGCTAGCATAGCGCGATAGATCCTTTCACTTTTATCAATTGATCGACCTAATAATGTGCCAAAGATTTGACCTAAGAGTTTAAATCGTTTTCGGAAACCTAATTTTCGGAAACTTCTAGCTTCTTTTGCCCGGAGGATTCGAATAAATTCATCAATAAAGAGAAAGAAATAACGGTATGTCAAAGAAAAAAGGATTAAAAATATACGCGGAATTCGGATATGTTTCATTGCATGGATTAGATTTGCAAAAGGTGTAGTAAAAATAAGAGTCATTATAGCCATGAGTGAGAGCCAAATTCGTAAAATAAAAGAGCTTGCAATTTTAATACCCTCTAAAGTAATGACCACATTGAGATTTCCAAGTTGCCATTGGGCTACAACAGTTCCAGGGGTGATAAATAAAAGTGGGATAGAAATAACGATTGCAAAGAGAGTAATGAAAAATAAGGTCCTAAAAAAATAATACTTTAAAGAAACACGCGAAATAATCATAATTCCTACGAGTGGGATCATTAAGAGAAAATAACAAATAATATGAAAAAAATACATGTTGATCACTATTAAAAAAATAACAATAAAGAATTTTACAAGAGGATTCACTTGATGGATAGGAGAGTTCAAACTTGAAAATTTCTCTAAGTATACGAGTTCTCGAAATTTTTTCAAAACACTGCTAAAGTCGAGCACCCTCTCATTATGAGTTATCTTATTTTCAGTACTCGTGAGTCTTATCTATAGAATCATCAGATAGTTATGATAAAAAGAAAAAGAATATTAATATTGCTATTTTTTCACAACCATTAATTTCCCAAGTCCGTAGGCAACGGCGAAAACGATGAAAGTTCCAATGATACCTGCGAATAAGCTGGTTATCCAGGGGTCTGCTATCCCAGGAAATGTGTAATCAGGGAAAAATCCAATCCATGGTGCGCCAGCTGGCTCAAATCCGTATGTTTCAAAGACTGCTTCAAGTCCATCAGGACCAGCAATATATACGGGAATATAAAGGAATATCGCTAGAATAACTATAATTACTGCAAGCCATTTCCAAATAGAAATATTCTCCATTTTTTACCACCATAATTTAATTTCTTCTGTTTTAGGTATTAAGTCAGGTCTATTTTTCTTAAGATAAATAATGATCGCTAAAGTTATGCTGGCTTCACCTATAGCAATAAAGACATGCCAAAAGAGCATTGCAGGAACAGTTATTTCTATACCATAGGGAAAGAGGCTTGATATCCCGATTTCTATGCCACAAACAAGCGATGCAAGGACTACTGAGAGATAAGCTCCCACAAAGGTAGCAATATATAATCCTATGTCATCATCCTTCATTTTCCGGATTGTATAATAAATGAAATATCCAAGCATCGCTACAATCCCCATATTAAATATATTTGCAGACATTGTAACCAAACCGCCATCTCCAAAGATGAGAGCTTGAATTGCTAAAACAGTAGAAATAGATAGAAGCGCTTGAGTTGGGGTTAAGAGAATAGAAATAAGGACAAACCCCAATAAATGCCCACTTGTTCCACCTACAATGGGGAAATTGAGCATTTGAAGTGCAAATACCATTGCAGTAATGATTGCCAGTAATGGTAGCTTAGATTCATCTTCATTTAATGTTTTTCTCGATTGTATTATTGTCACGATCCACGCAACTATGACAATCACCCAGAAGCTAATTAACATCCAGAGATCAATAACACCATCAGGAATATGCATTTTTTAAACCTCAAGAACTTTGTTTAAGATCGAGATCACCTGTTCGAAATTACAATTTTTAGCTTGAGTACTACTAGGTGGGTATATTAGTATTACTATCCGTGTTTGTCCCTATAATCGATTTTGTAAAAACGAAAAAAAACGCGAAAATCATACATAATATTTACTAAACGAAATAACTTCGCTTAAATTATCAATTTAAATTTGATTTATTTAGAAAAATAGAGGAAATAAACATTAAATTACGTATGATAAATTATAT
>SUPS01000225.1:630-6849 GCA_005191415.1 Candidatus Helarchaeota ASGARD archaeon Hel_GB_A | reverse complement strand
CCGAAATTTCGCGGGAACAATTAACCCAGCATTGAATGGAAACATATTCATTCCATGATGGAGTACTTGGAATTTGAATAGGAACAAAGACTGGAGGTTCATTATCCATCTTATCAATATAGTATCCATAAGTTTCCCAAGGAGCATTTTTAGGAGAAAAAGAAAAGAGCCCCTCCCGATTGAAAGCCAAAATATAGTAAGAAATAACAGTACCAGAAGAATTTGCAGGAATTGTCCCATTCCAGATACCATTATAGTTTGTACCCGCGACCAAATTCATCGGAATTGGAATAAAGGCGGAATTATTCACGGAGTAATACAACGTTACATTTTCAATTCCAGCAAATGAATCACTGATAGAACAATTAATCGCAACATTATCACTCGATGTAATAGAATTGATTGGTGGATCTTGAGTAGTATTTAAGAAATTTGGAGGTTGATACCCAAGAACTGTGTAGTTTTGTGAGCTAGTTTTAAGCCATTTACTCACATTGTTAAACGCTACAATAGAGTAGGTGACGAATGAATTCCAAGGTTGAGCAGGAATAGTACCTATCCACTTCCCATCAAATAGAGTTCCAGTTACCAAATTCATTTGAATTTGATTCCATGTGCTATCATTTACCGAATACCATAAAGATACATTATCCATTGGAAAATAAGAGCTAAAATTGGCAGAAATTACAACATTATCCATTGGTGTTGGATTTGCAGGGGTTTGTTCTAGTGATTTTAGTATTATTTCTTCAGGAATCCCACTACTGAGAATTAAATCGCCCCATGTCGATAAATCATTTGGATTTACCCCTGTTGGCCATATGGTAGTTAGCATTGTATCAGCATCAAACACATAGATCACAAATCCAAGGGTATTCCCTGCTTCGACAGTTAACAAATCTAAAGGAATTTTAATTTCATAAATTTGATGAGTTATTGCCGAGTTTGGGCTGGTTCCGAAGGCAATAGCTCCTTCAAGACCTGAATGAGATGAAAAATCACAGTGGTATTGAGGGTTATACCCAGCTCCAGCATCATCCACATAATGTTCGTGTCCTTGATTTGCTTCGCCCAGAAAGAGATCATCATGATTAGGAGTAGGGGCACCATCATGGTCCGTATCAAAAATGAGATAATATCCATCCATACCGTTTGAAGTATCGCCGATGGCATCTAAACAGACATAAAGAAAATCATTGTCATTTTTGGTATAAATGTACACTTCAACTGAAGTGGTCAGATGTGTGATTGTAGAATCACTCCATTCATTTAGATTATTAAAAATCCCATCAATAGTTGGATCAGTCAGCTTATAGGATGAATTGATGGTATCTCCTGAATGGGTTACTCCAGGAACTATATACCAACAAAACATAGAAATTAGAAATAAACCGACAAGACAATTAGTAATTAGTTTTTTGACCATTATCATCACACCTCAAGGTATTGATTTAAACGATCCTTTCCTTTTATGCGACTCTTCCATGGCTTTTAACCGAGATCGGCTCCTAAGGAATAGCATAAAAGTAACCGCAGCAGCCATGCCGATTATGAGAATAATTAGTTCGATAATGCTAGAAATATTAGATGGGGGAATGCTTACAAATTCTAAGGAGTAAAAACCAGTTTCTGGATTTCGTAAGATATTGCCAGACGCATCAAATATGTAGATGAAATATTTTACAATTGTATGATCTGGCTGGCGTGGGATAGTGATATACCAGGTGTTAGAAATGTTGATTAACGGAACTTGAAGCCAAGTAATCCCACCATCTAAAGAGATCCAGAGAGTAATGTTCTTAATTCCGGAACCAGAATCAATTACGGTTAGGGTGATATTGACATCATCAGAGGGGGTAGGGTTTTCATTGCTTACACTAAAACTTAGAATTTCTGGGTGATAGGAATCTCCAATAGTATAAGAATTACTTAAAATGGCTGCAGAATTGCCCGCTTTATCTGTTGCGGTTATATCGTACCATACCGTAGTGCCATAAGGGAATGGAGGGATAGAATATCTCCATATTCCCTTATAGATCGTGCCATCTATTAGTTCGAGGGAAGAATTATGATAAACACGATACTGATCAATTAAAAATCCGTAGTTCGTATCGAGAGAGTTTGTAATTAGACGTATTTCAATGCTATTAGTGAAAGTGCGTTGTGACCATTGGTTCGTGATAGTACCAAGTAGAGTCTGGAGATGTTGTCCATTGCCATCATAAATTTCAATCACATCTCCAGCTGAAAGTGTAATTTGAGTAAAATGGACGGCAATTCCTGAAGCACTTGGGTAGGATATAATCCAAGAATGGTTATAATTATTCGGATAAGGGTGGTCTGATTCAACAATATATGCAATTGAGTAATAATAATCCAACTTAACAGTACTTATTCCAGCACCATTTGTGGTAGGAAAGAGGTCCGTCAATTTTAGTTTAATAGTAACAGAATCATTGTATTGTGGTAAAAGTGGAGATTGACTAGAGTAGTCCAGACTTGGGGGAGTTCCATCTATGAAATAAGAATAATTATTGCTTATTACTAAATTTCGGCCGATATCTTTAGCAATAACTCTATAGATAATAAGATTACCTTCTGCAAAAGCAGGAATAGATGCGTTCCAAAATCCATTCAGAGTATATAAGGTATTAAATTGTGGATTCATAGTCACATTAATCCAAGCACCATTGTTAACAGAATATTGTAGGACTATATCAGTTGGAAATAGCCCATAATTATCAGAAATATGAGTAATGATTTCTGGCGAAACCGAGGGAGTTATATAAGCATTATTTGGGATTTTTGTTACGTCTATAATCGTTGGTAAAACCTTTTCATGTGAAAGATAACTTCTTATTGATGTTTCAATAGAATTATTGGCAAGATCAAATGCTTTACAATAATAATAAACACTGGTTATGTTTGCTTGCTGTGGGATGGATGCAGACCAAGAGCCATTATAAATATCCCCAGAACTCAATGTCATGGGGAGCATATGTGGTAAATAATAAAATTTAATGAATGCAAGTGAAAAACCCCAACTTTGTAAAGAAAAATCTGTCTGTAATCGAATTCTAGTTGTGTTTCCCATAACGTTAAGTTGAATATGTTTATGGTCTCCAGTATATTGCTGAATAAGCCCATATGTTTCATTATATACGTATAAATAATCACAATTTTCTTCTAATGAAATATTCTCAAAAAATAGCTCCATTCTATAGCAATCAGGTACTGTAATTTTCCAAGTGTAATTGAATAGATTCGGTACAGGGTGAGGAGAATCGAGACCGATAATCGCTGTTTCATTAGAAATATAATAAACTGTGACGTTTTGAACACCTGATGCGCCTCCCAGTTCTTTGACATTAGCGATGATTTCCACATTTTGGCTAGAATCGGGTTGAAGAGGAGTATGTGAAACCTCGAGTTCGGGAATAAACCTATCTCCAATAGTCAAATTGTAGGTCGATGTAGAATAAGCATTCCCAGCAAAATCATAAGATGTGATATTAAAATAAATGATATCCGCGTATGAAAATGGCGGTGCTATTATAGCGTCAAAATCTAAGAAGGGATAGGCGTTTCCTGTCAAATTCATTTTAGTAATAAACAGATTTTGATTGTTGATGGAATAACATAAGGTCACATTTTTTAGTCCAGATACCTCTTGGGTCATATTCACCGAAGTTTCTATGAGAATAGAATCGTTATAAGTCGGGTCTAAGGGGCTGTATGAGACATTAGAGATGAGTGGAGGTATTAAATCGGCAATTCCAACAGTATAACCATACCAATTCGTGGGAAAGCCTTTTGGGAATTGAATCCAATTATTTAACTGGTCAGAAACATTGATGTAATAATTAATCGCTGTGCCATACCCGTATGAGGGAATTGATCCGTTCCATTTTCCATTATAGATTGTACCTTCAATTAAATTCAAGTCAATTGTGTAAATTTCAGCGATTGTCAGCTGGTAAGTTAAATTTACCCAAAAACACTGGGCAGTAGAATTCAAATTTATTGATGAACTCAAATTGAGCCGGAATTGGAAATAACGCGCCCCATTAGAATAAATTGAAATATTCGATGTATATCCTGCTGACCAGCTGGACCATGTATTATTATCTGAGCTCGTTCTATATTCTAAAGTGATATTTGAATTGGGATTTAACATTCTCCCAAAATTTAAAGTCTTGTAATAATAATTAGTTGCATTTCCTAAATCATAACTTTTTGATACATAAAATCCATGAGAATAATAACTTTGGTTATAATTGCGATTAATATAATAATTAGGTGCCCAAGAAAAATCTACAGCATCAATGTAATAATAAAAGGGACCTGGATGAGTATATCGGTGGAATATAACCCGATCAAAAGTTGTTTGACTAAGAAAGCCATTATAGACACCATAATAAATTTGATCTATCCAAATCTCGAATGTTAAACTGCCTGTTATTTTAATGCGGAAATGATGCCATACATTTGGTGTCAGATTATTGGTAATTAGGATATTGGAACTGCCACCATTTATGACATTTCGACATTCATTAGCATAAAAATTTAACCACATCCAAATTTTACAATTAAGCCCCGAACCCCCATTTCCAATTTCAAAAGCACATTGCGCATTGGAATCCCCCAAAATCCAAAATTCGATTTGATAGCCTGAACTTGACTGTTTCGATGTGAATATATTTTCCATAACACATGAATCAGATGCGGTATGATATTGTTCGATTACTTTCCAATGACCTTCCTTTTCTGCAATTACATTAATATGAGTTGAACCAGGTTCATTTATATTCCACCCGCTGGGGTCTGATCCTACAGGATCTTCGGTAAAAGAAAATGCAGCCATATAATTGCCTGAACGGTTCAGCTGGATTGTCTCATTATTAATTATAGTGATATTTTCTGCATAGGAATTGCTCATATTAAAATTAGTCTCTAATAAGCTTTTATTGAATGTATTTTGGGTTTTATTGAGTTGATAAGTCAGTTGGGCGGTATTAATCCCAGATATATCTTGTAATGCAACAGATATATTAACTATATCTGAAGAAGTTGGCTGGGCTGGTTCCTGAGAGATGTTTATCAGCTCAGGGGGATTGGTATCTGCTTCTGCAGGGCTTGAGGTTACTTGATAAGTAAAGGGACCAACTTTCTTTGAATTGTTCGACTTATCCTCAGCATAAACAAAATAGGTAACATTGGTAGGTGCAGATTGATTTGGTATAATACCTTGCCAAATACCATTTTGTAAAGTCCCTTCAAAAAGAGACATATCACTAAAAAGGTAGGGACTTTCGTTTAATGAAAAATAAATCCGTGCATTACTTATATTGATGAGTGATTTAATCGAAGCATTAATTTTTACTATATCCAATTCAGATGGAGAGAGGGGAGTTTGTTGCACGTTCTCAATAGTAATTTCTGCTACATTTAATGGTGTTTTGAGATATTCTACAATATTTTCTAGCAGATTTAACCCAAGAGGATTAGTAATGCAATTAGTATATCCCCCACCCCCTGGATAATAACTGTCATACCCCCAAAAGATAGTTTTTTGAGTGCTCGAGATATTGTATGCAAAAAGAACAGTTCGGGTGGAATATTCAGTAGAATCATAATAATAGTCAAGAAGAGCAATCGACCCAGCTAATAGTGAGCTAATTTCGAAATGATATTCACGTCCATCTCCGTTCCAACTTGAACCATAATAAACAGGCTCAATATTTGAACCTGCTGTACCAATAAAGTTGGGGGAAAGGAAAATGAGATGATCATTCAAAATTTTATGAGGATTGTCATACCATGTTCCTTGTGAAACGGCGCTAGGAAAGCCAAGAGCATTAGTGAAAAATAAACCCCCACCATATCCTAGTGCTAAAATAGGTTTGCCTGTATCTTTAATGATATTATGAGAACTTGTACAACTTCTATCGATGATTAAAAGATTATACTGATTTGCAATGGATGAGTCAAGAATGAATGAATTGATATGTATCGTATCGACAGTATATCCCATATTTTCTAAATATGATTTAAATTCATTATGACGTTGTCCCCCTGATCCCGCATCGTGATCTCCGTAAATGATTAATATAGAAGTACTTTGTTTGTTAATTGAAGGATATTTAGAAAGCTTTTCAAATCTAAATGGAGTGGTCTGATAATATAATAAAAAGAATCCTAGAAAATTGAGTAAAATCA
>SUPS01000225.1:0-620 GCA_005191415.1 Candidatus Helarchaeota ASGARD archaeon Hel_GB_A | reverse complement strand
AAATCAGGTTTTAGATTTCTCATTTTCACTAGATTTCTTTTCTTCATTAAAATACACCCCATATTTTGGTATTTTTTTCATTTTCCATTCTAATTCTTTCTGCTTTATTGTTTTTCGGCTTTTAAAATAAAAAATAACAGAGATAAGAGTAATACCACCTAATGTCGCTAATAAAATCCACAAGAAGAGAGTTGATTCTGTGGATATAGATTGAAAGACCAGAGTCGCATATCCAGTAGAGGGATTACGAATAGTATTGCCATTTTTATCGACAACGATCATATAATACTTCACTAGAGTGTTGTGTGGTTGTTTTGGTATAATACAAGTCCAAGTATCAGCGGAAAGGTTTTCAAAGGGAATATTATTCCATGTTAACCCCCCATCTGTAGAAAGATACAGCATGACTTTATCAATTCCAGCCCCATCTTCGAGAATTTGGAGGGTGATTTGGACATCTTCTCGAGGAGTTGGAGTTTGGATTGAGAGATTATATGAAAGAATTTTAGGATTGTATGTATCGGTAATAAGATAACTCCCGCTGTGTACTACTGCCGAATTCCCAGCGAAATCAACAGCCACTACATTAAATTCAATTTCGGTGCCGAAAGGAAATGTAG
>SUPS01000224.1:2658-6854 GCA_005191415.1 Candidatus Helarchaeota ASGARD archaeon Hel_GB_A | reverse complement strand
CTCTCCCACAATTCCTCATCAATTTTGTCACTACTAATTCTAAAAGAAATCCACTACTGAATCACAAATTGCTAGAAGATTATTTTTACATATTGTATTTTTTTAGCACTTAGAGGTTTCTTATGATGTAACAATTTATTGAATTGAATTATCTTCAACTTCTTGCATTTTTTCTGAACTTTTAAAATAGACCTTTTGGTTCTCTATTTCTAAAAAATCATTTAGTTCAGCCGAATTTACCTTCATTTTTATCGCGATTATCATTCCATCAATATTTTTTTATAGAATATCTAATTCTTAAATGAGTAGTTCCCTATCAAAAACATAAAATCATTCCCTTAAAACTATCTCATTCCTTTTTGACGAGAATAAGAGAGGTTAATAAAATTTGTACGTTTAAAGATTAAAGATAGAAAAATGATATATATAATTCCTATTGATAAAAGGAAGATTCCTCTTAAATGGTCTTATTAAAAAAATATCTATCTATTAGGCTATTTTTTCAAATAAATTTATATTTCGCTTATACTGCTTTATATATTCATAGAGATCAATGCAAAAGCCCGTAAAATTTTCTAAATTAAATGGAATACCTTTCTCTCGGCTTAAATTAACATATCCCATGTTTTCCTCGGTGAGGTCTATTTGAGTTAAATCATTCCAAGAGATATCCATTCCTTTAACAGGAATGACATTAATGCCATTTTTTAAGGCCATTGCGAGTTCATAATGACATTTTTTAGATGAAATAGATTCTTTAGTCCCGAAAAAGAGTAATAAATGACTTTGAGGAATTATTCTTCGGGAAAAATCGCGGAATGTTGCCGTGGATTTTGTATCATAATAAAAAGTATCAAAAATCTCATCTTGCGCCCGTAAATAGGCTGCTAATCTTTCAATTTGATATTCTTCTTTATTGCTATTAGCGTAAGTAATATAGACATAAATTTTAGCTCGCTTTCGACAGAATTCCAATTGGGCATAGATGTCTTTTTGGATAACTTCTTTGGCTTCAGCATCAAGTGGATTACCTTTCATCTCAAGGAGTTTCAAGTTTGATAAAGACCATAGAACTCCAGGTAATGTGGTGAACCTATTGTTATGTAAATGCAGCATTTTTAGCGATGTTAGCGTTCCAAAACTATCAGGTAGGTCGGTTAATAAATTATTATTTAACCATAACGTTTGAAGTGATGTTAATTTCCCAAAAGATTCGGGGAGAGTTGCCAGCTGATTTCCTTCTAATACTAATGTAGTTAGTGATTTCAAATTAAATAATACTTCAGGGAGGCTCTTTAGCTGGTTGTTGCGTAGATTAAGTAAATGAAGTGACTGCAAGTCACCAAAAGATTTCGGTAGAGAGGTTATCTGATTATTATCTAAATATAATTCTTCGAGCAGTTTAAGATTCTTAAAACTTTCGGGGATATTTGTAAGTTGATTATGGCTTAATTCTAAACGTTTTAATGCCCTTAATTGGGTTAATGGGGCGGGTATATTCTTAAATTGATTATTGTTTAATTTAAGAAAACTAAGCGATTGTAAATTTTCAAAACTTGGTGGAAGGGAGTCCAATTGATTATATTCTAAATCTAGACGTTGAAGTGATATCAAGTTTCCAAAAGATTCAGGCAGATTTTTTAATTTATTTCGTCCTAGAGAGAGTTTTTGGAGTGATGTTAAATTTCCAAAAGAGTAAGGGATCGTCTCTAATTTATTATTGTATAATTCTAATTTAATAAGTGTCGTCAGGTTTCCAAAGCTCTCAGGAAGGTGCGTTAATTCATTTTCATCCAACCATATTTCTTTAAGTGCTTTTAACTGTCCAAATGATTTAGGTATGGTTTCTAATTTATTTCTGTACAAATTTAATTCTTGAAGAGATTCTAATTTACCTATGAAAGGGGGCAATTCCTTTAAATTACAGTAAGCGAGGCTCAATCCGACAATACGACCATTATCAAGTTTAAACCCCAATCTTTTATCAAAAGTCTTTTGGATGCAAGGGATAGATTTGTCGATTATTTTTTCTATTTTTTTTAAGACTTTAGTGTCTTCTCGTTTGATCTCGTATTTTTCGCTCATTTTCTCTTTTTTATTGTTTTAATTAAGAATAGAAAGCAAATAAATCTTTTTTCTTGATAATCCCTATAAATGAAAATACATAAATTTTACTTTAGGTATAAATCTTTTTAACGGCTATAGATGAGGATTATTTCATTTCGCGGGGAATGGATCTTTAAATGAAGAACAAAGAAAAAATAAAATCGAAACAAGCCAAAGTCATAAAGATTTTCGAAAAAATTATTGGGAGATCTATACCGATCGTAGGGGGAATCTATTCTTACACAGTTGGAGTAGCAGTTAAAGATAGCAATGTCATAGGGTTAGGATTATATGATTGCGAGCTAACTACTCTCCCTGATTCTATTGGTAATCTAGAAACTCTCCAAATTTTACATTTAAATGACAATAAATTGACCAAAATTCCTAAATCTATTGGTAATCTCAAATCATTAACTGACCTTCAATTGGGAAGAAATTTTTTATCAGCACTACCAGATTCATTTGGACAATTAGAATCGCTTATAAGGTTAAGATTAAATTTTAACAAATTAGAAACCGTTCCAGAATCATTTATTCATCTTAAGTCACTTTACGAATTAGATTTGTTTGGTAATCAATTAAAACATCTTCCAGAAAATTTTGGAAATCTCGAATCACTCGGAAAGTTAGATCTAAGTAGTAATAAATTAACCTTTCTTCCAAGATCCTTTAGTAAATTAGATAGAATCACCAAATTAGAGATGGGCTCTAATCCTTTAGCCCAGTTCCCGGATGCTATATTATCCTTCAAAAATTTAAAGGAATTAAATTTATCAAATTGCCAAATAACCACTCTCCCTGCATCCATTGGAAATTTGAAAGGCCTTCAAATTCTTCGATTAAGAAACAATAAATTAAAAAGTCTTCCTGAATCAGTTGGAAACCTCGAATCGTTAAAAAAATTGTGCTTGGCTGAAAATCAATTGGCAACTCTCCCCGAATCTTTTGGGAATTTAACACAACTCCAAAGTTTATATCTACAAAAAAATCAATTAACCACGCTCCCAAAATCTTTTGGTAATTTACACTCACTCCAAAAATTAATATTAACCGAAAACCAATTTACCTCCATTCCCGAGTCTATATGGCCTTTAAAGAATTTAAAAGAACTCAAGTTAGAAAAAAATCCACTTGATGCTGAATCCAGAGAAATAATGACGAGAGACCTTTTATCTATTCTGGAATTCTGCCGGAAAAGAGGAACTCTTCATGTTTTTATAAGTCATGCAGTAGCAGATAAAGATAAATATCAAATTGAAAAAATTGCAGAATACCTAAGAAATCAAAAGGAAATTTATGATGCCATTTATTGTGAAAAACATCTAGTAGGAAATATACAAGAATTTATGGACGAGATGATTCCCAAATGTCAAGTTTTATTGTTCATCGCTACCGATACATCCACACATCATTCTCCCGATTGTAGATATGAAATCAAGTTAGCACAGAAAAATCATTTAGTAATTATACCTATTAAAGGAAAGGATATTACTTGGGATGATTTAAAAGAAATAGGGTTATCAGAGAGCTTAGGAATTGTATTTTCTGATGATTTCAAAGAATTTTGTGCTACTCTTTTTAGTTATATCAAAAATATTAAGCCAAATTTGAAATAAAATTTTTACCTTTTATCTTTCCTTTACACCTCATTTTTTCAAACACTCACTATTTGTAGACATTTACGGAGGACTTCAAAAGTACGATCCATTTGCTTCTCAGTAATTACTAAAGGAAGTTTATATTTGAGAATGTTTCGGTAATTCTCATCTTGGCGTATTATGATAGACATACTCAAATCGAAGATGACGCCGCGTTTAAAAGCTTCCTCAACTATTCTTTCAGCACGTGCATTAGAAGACTTTTTTGTGTAGCGATCTTCCACGATTTCTACACCAATAAATAATCCAGGATCTTCCAGCTATTGAATCCAGCTTGTATCCTGAATACAGAGTTTTTTAGATCTAATTTAAGAATTCTACCGAAAAACATATTTCAAATGGAAAAATTAATTTCAAAATGGCGTTAAACTCAGAATATATCCATTTAATAAGTCAATAGTCCGTATAATCTTATCAATTATGCTAAAATAG
>SUPS01000224.1:0-2648 GCA_005191415.1 Candidatus Helarchaeota ASGARD archaeon Hel_GB_A | reverse complement strand
AGGTATAAATGAAATAATCGAGTTATAGTATTTAGAGATAATTTCGTGGAGTTGGAAAAAATAATACAAATTTCAACGAGGGTATCAAAGGAAATTCTAAAGAAGTTGGAGTATTTAGAAAAAAAAGAGAAAATGGATCGTTCTACTTTACTAAGAAAACTTATTTCAATAGGACTGAAGGAGTATAGTACGGAACTTGCTTTGAACTCCTATTTTAAAGGCGAGGTTACAGCATGGAAAGCAGCCGAGTTGGCAGGTCTTTCTTTATATGAATTTATCGATCTACTAAAAGCCCGGAGAATTCCAGCACAATATACATTGGCGGATTTGGAAGAAGATTTGAGAAATGTTAAGAAATGATAGTATTAAATGCTTCTCCGTTAATTTATTTAACAAGGATCCAAAAACTGGACTATATTTTTCAGTTATACGGCGTAATTTACATTTCTAAGAAAGTTTATGAGGAAGTTATTATAAGAGGAAAGAAACTGCAGAAAGGGGAGGTGAGTAAAATTGAACTATTTATTGAGGAGAATAAAATTCAGGTGAAGAAGGTTGAAGTTGAAGAATCTTTATATCCACGTAATCTTCATCAGGGAGAAATGGAAACAATTCAATTGGCTAGGAATTTGCAATCGAAAATATTAATCGATGACCGACCTGCTTACAATCTTTGTAAATTATTGAATTTAGATGTTATACGCACCGTAGGTATTTTGATTGAATTATTTATGCATAAGAAATATGATAAACTAAAACTTAAAAATAATATTATTAAATTAACAAACGAAGGCTTTTGGATTACTTCGGATATTCTGGGTAAAATTGAAGAATTTTTAAATGATTTCTAAATCAAAGGGAGGAATGCATATTAAGAACCTTTTGATTGAGGGCAAGAGAGTTAGAATTAGGCTTCCGTTTGCAAGATTTGTGAAAGTGCGGAGTCCGATATTATTTCCTTCGGGAAGGGGGTTTGATAAGAGCGCTGTATATAATCCAGCGGTAATTTATGATGGCGGAATTTTTTATAAGATAAATGAAAAATATTGGATGTATTTTGGAGAATCTAACATTTGGATTGCAACTTCAGAGGATTTAATAGATTGGAGCGCAAGTAAGAAAGATATTATCCTAAGACCTCGAAGAAATAGGTTTGATTCGAGATTAGTCGAACCTGGTTCACCCTCTATTGTGACTGATGATTATATTTTGCTAATTTATAATTCTGCGAATTATGACTTCACATATCATGTAGCATGGGCTGCATTTTCAAAAGATGACCCAACTAAACTTATTGCACGAGCTGAAACTCCTTTATTATCGCCCGAGTTCAAATGGGAACTGGAAGGCCAAGTAGATAATGTTTGGTTTGCAGAGGGTTTAGTTTATCTGGACGATATTTGGTATCTTTATTTCGGAGGCACCGAACATATATTGGACTTGCAAAAGCTCAAGTTACGCCATTAGAATTAATCGTCCCAATTCCTTTAAACTGTGGAAACAGATACTATCGCCTGAATCTCATAAGACCTAACTTAATAATAAAAGAAATTAAAAGAATTATGAAATTAGTAGCCAGAAGATGAATAAATGGTCAAAACATTTATGTGTAATGTATACATTCATTTGTATACAGGTGATTAAATGGAGGTAGTAATCTCAACCCGGATTTCAAAGGAGTTAGCTAGAGAGCTGTCGCGAATTGAAGAAATTGAAAAGTCAGATAGAGCAACGATTTTAAGAAAATTACTTTCCAGAGCAATAAAGGAATGGAATAAAGAATATGCACTTTCTCTTTATCGAGATGGGAGAGTTTCGTTGTGGCGTGCCGCGCGTTTAGCTAAAATCTCATTGAGGGAAATGATGGAACTTGCCGCGGAAAAAAAGATCATATTTCAATACTCTGAAAAAGATTTAGCAGAAGATTTAGCCTCTTTACGCGAGGAATAGGGTTTGGTGGTTATAAATGCTAGTCCGCTCATCTATCTTGCTAAAATAAACAGATTAGATTTGTTAACGAAAGTGTTTGATACGATTCAGATAGCACCTGAAGTTAAAAGGGAATGTATAGATGCAGGAAAGCGAAAAAATTATCCAGATGCATATCGAATCGAGAAATTTTTGCTTGAGGGTCGAATCAGGGTGCATTCACTTTCAAAAGAGGCCCTGGTTCGTGCCGAAGAATTAGCCAATCTCTTTAAGATTGATATTGGAGAAGCTCAATCCATCATCTTGGCTAAAGAAAAAAAGGAAGCCCAAATTTTAGTAGATCAAACGCACGCTAGAGAGGCGGCTAAATTTATGGAGATTCGCCCCCGCGGGACCCTTAATATCATTCTAACACTAGTAGAGCATTCTCTTATTTCAACAGAAGAAGCGATACACCTTGTTAATGCTCTTATTGAGTCTAATTTTTATATAAGCGTGAAAATATATCAAAAATTTTTGGAGTTCCTAAAGCAAAAGTAATTTATCTGTTAGGAACAGCAATGGTGAATTCGAAATTACAAGGAATATCCAAGGTCATCACTAAAAAGATCGAAAAATTTTTTGAAGCTATTCAGAAATAGGAAAATAAGAAATTTCTGAAAAGAAATTAGAAAAGATAACCGTGTTTTTTTCGTTAATCTTTTAATGTCTTTTTAACC
>SUPS01000223.1 GCA_005191415.1 Candidatus Helarchaeota ASGARD archaeon Hel_GB_A | reverse complement strand
AAGGCAGTCGAAACAAAGATTTTTAATTGAGTCGGGTCTTTTCTAAATTGCTGTTTAATATCTTTTTTATTAATTATGTAGATTTTTAATTTAATTATGTAGATTTATTAAAATTCCACAACGATAAGAGGCGCTAAAATTGAAGACACAAACAAATTTGATGAAAGAAACTAAATATACGCATATAAATCTCGAAAAGAAACTTCTTAGCTATGGTGCATTTCTTTTTAATTTGGTTTCATTGATTTTTGGGGGCACTTATTTAGGGACAATTACTCATTATACGATTTTTTGGGATATTGGGGGTATTATATTCTTAATTACGCTTTGTATAAATTTTCTGCTTATATACGTCAATTCTGTAGAAGCGAATAATAAAAGTATATTAGGGAGAAAACTCAGTAAGCTGGGATATTTATACCTCGCCTATACAATCTTTGCGATGTTGGGGATGTTTTTAGGAAATTTTCTTTATTCTATAAGCTATTCATGTGAGATTTATACAAATATAGGTGCTTTAATGATAACATACTTTAGTTTTTTTGGGATATTAGGAATTGGTTTGTTGATTGGTTATTTAAATATTCGTGGTGTGAAATATTTTCAAAGTCAGAGCAGTACGTATATAGAGAAAACCTCTTCTGGTCTTAGAATCATAAAACTCTGTATAATGGTTCTCTGTTATTTAATTCTCTTGGCAGGACTTTATTTCGCAATAATCACCTTGTTTGGAGCGGACTTAGGATATATCAATGGTGCAATTGGGATTTTCATTGCGCAATTCGACTTATTTTTCGCCTTTATTATACTGAGCGTAGCACTCATTCTCCTGAAATTGAAAGATAAGAAAAAAAGTCCAAAGAGTTATTATGGAACAGCAATTCTTGGTCTGGTTCTTGCAGGAATTTTTATTGCACCATTGGCTGCTACGCCTTATTCTATAGCTACCGCTGATGATGAATTTGCCACTACATTTGGATCCAACTGGCGTGGTATGATTCCTTCTGAAATTGAAGCGAATTATTTCCTCCAAACACCGTTTTCAATTCCAGAATATTTTCTCGGTATGTTTTCTAACAATTACCGAGTGAATGCAAACATTCTTTTTTATGATGGAGAAGGAATTCAACTTTACTTTGATGTTTATACACCTCTGAAGGATGGGAGTTCATTACCAGGCAATAATTCTGTAATTATTAGGATCCATGGAGGTGGCTGGACGGCAGGCGATAAAGGATTTGGAAACATGATGCAAATGAATAAATACTTCGCCGCTCAAGGGTATATTGTTTTTGATATTCAGTATGGGCTCCATGAAGACGGCTGGGAAATCCTGCCGACCCCAGAGTATGTTCGAGGGAATTTTACAGTAGATGATATGGTCCGTCATATCGGTATTTTCACTAAATATCTCGCGTCACATGCAGCGGATTACCAAGCAAATTTGGATTCTGTCTTTATTAGCGGCGGATCCGCTGGGGGGCACTTAACATGTGCTGTGGGGCTCGGTATCAGCTCAGGGAACTACAGCGCGCTCTTTGGAACCAATCTTACCATAAAAGGTCTCATCCCTTTTTATCCAGCCAATGGGCACGCTGCGCGCTTTGGGGGAAGTCCCGAATTCATAAATCCCGATGACTATTTGGTCGATTCTAATAGCCCGCCATGTCTCGTCTTTCAAGGCTTAGAAGATGGCTTAGTTCACCCTTCCATCTCACAAGAGTTAAGGGACGCCTATATCGCCGCAGGAAACCCTAAGTGCGCCGTGCTATATTTCCCCTTTGCAGGCCATGCAGCAGACCTTTATTTTACCGGCTACTATAACCAAGTTTTCCTATACTACATGGAACGTTTCCTTTATCTCTGTGCTCATAACTTTATCTGAACACTATTTTTCCATACTCAGATAATTAAAATTCGAAGAATTAAAGAAGTTCTTAAAATGAGGTTTTCAAATAATAATTCATAGAAATATTCCTCTATGATACTTATTTAGATTTTTAGAAATATTTTCAATTTAGTAAGAAAAATTAAAAAAATCTGGATCAGAAGTTAAATTGGAGAAAATTCTCAATATGTCCAATTACGATGACGCCATTACATGGTTTAGGATGGCATTAATGGATATAAAACGAATTTTGAGAAATTATCAGGCAGATGATTATGCTGATACTGCATATAGAATTCAATTTTGTAGTGAAAAGATATTAAAAGGACTGATTTTATTATATGGAGCACAATTTAAAAAAATACACACCCCAAGTATTATTATAAAAAATGAGATCCTTACTAAGGATCCTGGGATTTCAGTTTTTGAAAGTGAGAGGTTGCAGAAAATAATTGATGATGCTTCAATTCTTGAAGAACTAGCTACAATTCCTCGGTATGGAATAGAGGTAAATGGACAATTTATAGAACCTGAAACGATTTATAATGAGGAATCCATTGGCACCATTATTCCATACTTACTGGATATTATCGAAAATCTAACTGAAATCCTCCAAAAAAAAGATGATACTTTTTGGAAACAAATAATAGAGGCTTTTTCAAATGGAAGGAAAGAACTTCAATATCTCCTGGATTAAAAATAGAAAATTACTTAAAAATTTAGAGGAATTTTTGGAAAATATTAATCAGAAAAAGGGACAAGATCTCATTGGTATCTTATTATTTGGTTCTCTAGCTCGTGCTCAAGAAGTTTATAATGAAAAATATCAGAGTGATATTGATATCTTAATAATTGCAAAGAATCTACCAAAAAACATTCTCGCGCGCAAATTATACACGGCAGAATTATCAAAATCACTCGGTTGTGGAATTGACCAGTTATGGTATACACCAGAAGAGCTTATTAAATCTATAGAGGCACATCGAGCATTTTTTATGGAAATTATCAAATATGGTAAAATTATTTTCGAGATCAACCATCTTCTAACTAATTTGAAAAAATATGTTGATAGAATTCTGAAAGAAAAAGGAATTAAAGAAGAAAAATATGCTTGGATTTGGCCTCAGAAAATACCTGGTTGCAAAATTGAATGGTAATACATTATTTTCCTTAAAAAGCATTCAAGATTGCCGATTCCATTTATATTTTAACTGAAATAATTCTTCTCTCTTATCTATAAGGTTGCGCATACATACAGCATCATCTTCAGCTTCCCCCAATGTCCCATCTCGAGCATCTAAAAGAAATTGTATTTCCATTTTTTTTATCTAAAATAGAGCTGGATTCCTTTAAAAAATTCCGAGAAGACAAATTATTTCATCTGTTTATGAAGAAGAAAGGAATTAGAGAAGACGAAAAAAATGGAAAAGTGATTAACGGTAGTTAATGGTAGTTAATTTCCGTAATCTTCCGGTTTGATAATTTTTCGGCAATACGAACAGAAAGTTAATTCTCCTTTTTTTAAGAGTTTTGCATCGAGAGGGGTTAAATCTTTGAAACAATGTGGACAATACTGAATTTCAATCTTTTTTGGTGCAGGTTTCAGAACCTGTTTTCGGCTTATTGGCTTTTTTCGTGGTTGAATTCTAGGAGTTTTCACTGGCTTTTTCGGTGATTTTTCTTGTTGGCGTTTATATTTTTTCATTTTTTCAGTTACAACTTCATCGATGCTTTTCTGTTTGGGAATGGAAACTTCGAGGTATTCTGGTTTAAGTAGATTCCCACATTTCTCGCACATCGTGTCTAGATTCGAATTCAGAGCCTCAATTTCTCCTTTGGTTAAATCTTGGTAACAAAAGGGACAGGTTTCTAGCCGAATCCTTATAAAACCCATCGATGTGCTTTCAGCAGGGGGCAATAATTTTTTCAAAGTTCGAGCATTAAGCTTTCGTTTTATGTAGGGGGCTGCTTTTCTATAAATAAAAGGGGAACTAGCGGCAATGGCTCCAATGGCGACTATGAGTAATATCAAGGGGAGGTAATTGGGCGTGGTATAGATAACCAGAGAAGTTGTAATTTTTACGGATTCGTCGCTTCCAAATTGGGCGATAAATGTGAGATTAAAAGTTTCACTTTTCAAAGCATTTGTAGTGGATGGAATCGTCAAAGTTAGTGTTGTATTTAATTCCTGCCCTGGAAATAGGATTTGGTCTTCGATTCCAAATTCATAGGAGGAACTGGTAATACCCATGAGTGATAACTTTATGGTGTCATTGAAATTGCCGTTATTTTTCACATAAACATTGTAAATTAGCACGGATCCCGCTCGAATTTTTTCAGGAATGGTATTTTTAGTGATGTGGATGGTTAAATTTTTAAAGGGAAGGATATTCATTTGCACTGTATCAAATGCGATGGTAGAGGCGGATTGGCTTTGAGCAAGTAACTTCACAGAGTAACGGAGGGCGGGATATTTCGATGACTTTGGAACGCTTATATTCGTGTTAATAATTGTGGATTCACCCGGAGCAAGTATAACACTAGAAGGCACCTCGAAAATCGATGAGTTCAACCCCTCTGTTTCCATCGAAAGTAAAAAGGTTTCAGCAATATTACCAATATTTGTGATGGAAAATGAGACATTACTTATCGTTCCAGGCTCGATATCAAGAATTCCTGTTTCTTCAAGAGAAATTCTCTCAACTTTTGCTTGATAAAATGGTAGAATATTGAGATCTTGCGTAATAGAATCGAATTTTGTGGGATCACCTCGGCTTTTAATGGTTACCGTAAATGAATGGATTCCTGCGGTAGAGGAATACTCGCGAGGTGGGTTAATTTTGAGAATAAAATACCCAATACTACCTTCCTTTATAGTTAGATAGGGGGGCTTTATAATCCAAGTAGAATCTAAGCCAGTCACTTCAATGTCATAAAGATCTTGCTTTATATTCGTTCCCGTATTTTGAACGAAGACGTAGTATTCAGCAATATCTTTCCCAAGTTCAATTGTCTCCATGGGACTAATATAAACGATACTGACATCATAGATTTCAGGCGGTGGCGGAGGCGGGACAGCTGATGTTGCATTCATTTCGATGGTTACGGTATTCGAGGCGCCGATAACAAACAAATTTCCTAGTGGGACGGAAAATTGATATATTTGCCATTCCTGGTCATCAAATAAATATGCAAATACAGTTTTCCATGTCAATCCCAGTAAGATTGTAATATCTAATCTGTTTAGATGATACTTAAAATCACTCAATTCAAGTCGTACCGGTCCTGGTTCCTCGGCGTAAACCGCGAGGGATTGAGTTTCAGGAGCCTGAGTAAAATTCAAAACTTTAGAAGTCGGTCCCAAAGGACCATCGAAGGAGGTATTATTCCCGTAAATCGCGGCGTTCATCGAAAGTAAATTTGACCCAATACCGAATCTTAACTTGATTAGAACATCCGCCACATAATCCGAAATTATCTGGGCAATTTGTGAAATATGAGGGATATTTAGCTGCCCAAGCAATTCCAAGATTGGGACTTCAATCGTGCCTAGATCTACCGAACTCCCTTCACCGAGTGGGGTCTTATAACTTTGATCTACTCGATAATTCGGTCCAATACTCCATTCACCTGTTTTTCCAAACGCATTTACACCGGCGTATATCCTCGCGATGAAGTGGAAAAACATTTCATTCCCAGGTAAATCGAGGGTGTTTAACGTAATATTCACAAGAGTTGATTGATCTTCTAAAAATTCGGTGAAATAATCAATATCTAGCTCTATAGGAAAAGTAATTCCTGCTCCAATATCTAATTCAATGCCAAAATAAGCGTATGCGATTTTGAACCCAAACAATTCAAGTTCCCAGGAAATTTCCCATTTATATTTTACAAGTTGATAAGTAAAGCCAATTACTATATCTGCATGAGTCGTATTGATCGTAGAGGCACTCGCTTGAGTGGCAATGCTTTGATTTGTTGTGTGTGGATTTACGATATTTTTGGTTTCAATCGTCTCATCTACATTGACTGATTCATCACCATCAGCAGCAGTGAATGTATAGGAATTAGGAGTAATTTCTTCAGAAATCGCGAAATTTACAGAGTTCCTAATCTGCTTTAGCCTTTCGATAATAAAGTTGAAGGTATCTTCGATATTCTTCTGAGAATCTGAGGTTTTTTCAATAAAATTTTCATTAATTCTGCTCTTGTTGAGAGTATTCGGCGGTTGTACTATAGAAATTCCTATAAATATCATTGTATTTATCAAAAACCATAAAAATAATGCTTTATTCCGCTTCCTCATTAATATCACGCAATAATTCTTTCAAAAATAATCGGATTGTTATGTATTTTTATCTCTTAAATCTTATAAATAAGTTTTTATCAACTTAATATATGGCAAAAACGAAATTCACTGAAAGAGATATCCAAAGACTTTACGACAGGGCTTCAAGTTCTACTTTTTTTATGAAATTGGATGCAATTTTAGGGAGATCAACCGAAAAGTCGCTTTATCGGAAGAAAGCCATTTCTTTACTGCATTTAACTCCAAATTCAACGATATTGGAAATCGCGTGTGGAATTGGCTACAATTTTGAAATTGTCCAAAGTTATTTGCATGGAAAAGGACATTATGTGGCTATCGATATTTCCCCGCGTTCATTAGCAGTAGCGAACGGGAAAATTAAATCGAATGGTTGGACAAACATGGAATTGATCAATACAAGCATCTCCCGATATAACCCGAAATGTAAATTCGATGCTATTTTATGTACTTATGCCTTAACTATTATTCCGGACTATAAAACAGCGATCAATAAAATACATGATCTACTCAAGCCAGAGGGGCGCTTTTCTGTAATTGGAATGAAAATGAGCCGAAAATATCCCTATAAAATTTTCAATTCCTTACTCTATAGATTAAGCCTTCCCGCAGGTATAGATTACAAACGCAAAGTAATCCCTTATCTGGTCTCAAAATTCAAAATTGA
>SUPS01000222.1 GCA_005191415.1 Candidatus Helarchaeota ASGARD archaeon Hel_GB_A | reverse complement strand
CTCGATTTTCGCGTGTTTTATCCAAAATTCCTAAGAGTAAAGGGTTTATTCCGATTGAAAAAGATCAAGTAAGCACCGAAAAAAATGTTATATATTTAGATTTAGATGAACTCGAGGCAATGCGTCTTGTAGATGGTGAAAACTTAACACAGGATGAAGCTGGATCACAAATGCGAATCTCAAGGGGCTCAATTTGGCGTCTTCTTCAATCATGTCGGAAAAAACTTATCACCGCAATCTATGAAAATTCAGAAATTCGAATTTCCTTCGAAGCATTGGAGCATGCTACAAACTCAGATGCAAAGACTCTGTAATCATTTCCCTCTTTTTACATCTCCTGAAACAAAGTAAATCGTATTTTCATATTTCAAATGTTTTATAAGATTTAATCGTTCTAATTCTTTAATAATATACTCTGAATTCGAAATACCTTTTTGTTGTAAAAGTTCTTGGATTTGTTCAAGACGCATCGGATGACGTCTGATAATTTGAACTATTTCCTCTTTTAATCCTGTAATATCATTACTGACCAGTTGAAATTTACCATTTTCGGGAAGAATTATTTCTACAACATTTCCCAAAATTTCTCGGATTAGATGTAAGCCTGTTTGAGTTGGTGATTTAACCCACGGTTCAGCAGGAGGGCGTATGGGAATATTGACATAAACTTTAGCAGGTTTAATCCGAGCTATATGATTGCTAACTTGCTGAAGTTCCTTTGAATTATCATTAAGTCCCTGAACTGCCATAAACTCAAGCCAAATTTCTCCAGAATATAATCGTCCAAACTTGGTCATTCCTTCAATCATCGTTTGGAACTGAATTTGAGGATGTGGCCTATTGATTTTCTTAAAAGTTTCTGCATAGCCTGCATCTAAAGTTGGTAGAACAATATCCGCAATTGAGAGTTCTTCCTGAACTTCATCCTCATATAATAATGCTCCGTTTGTAATGACGGCGGTAGGGCGTGAAAATTCCGCTGAAATCTGTTCCAGAAGCCATCCTAAGCTTCGACAAAGTGTTGGTTCCCCATCTCCCACAAAAGTAATGTAATCTATATTTTCAATGCCGATACGATGAATTCTTTCTTGAATCTCTTGGAAAATCTCTTTCCGAGGAAAAAAATCCCTTCGATCATTGATAAATTGGGTGGTCCGACCTAATTGGCAATATACACAGGAAAAATTACAAGTTTTGGGTGGGATTGGATCAATCCCTAAGGATCGTCCCAATCTTCGAGAAGGTACTGGGCCATAAACATATTTTACTTTTTAAACCCCCTTTAAAACAATATCTCCCACTTCAACACCAAGATCTCTTGCGATAACTGGGCATTTTGCTAATAACAAGAAGAAAATCCCCTTCTGATCACTTAATGCTTCATAATTTCCTTGTCCTTTACTAATAACCATATTACTATCTCTAAGTATTTTGAGAAATCGTGTATCCCAACGCTCTAATCCAGAACCAGGTATCCCTATCCCTATTTTAATAAATTCCAATCCTGGGATCTTATCCAGTCCTACATATTTTGCATCTTCAATAGTGGCATCATTAATGATAGGGGCACCCTTTACGGCAAATCGAATACGTTCTATTTTATATCGTTCCAAAATTGTTTCTAAAAGGAGCTTATCAAATACGATCTCGCCTGTATTATCTCCAAGATAGACCAAACTTTGTGTTGTTGATAAAACTTCAACGAATTTTGAAAAATGATTAATTTTAAATGGTGTATTTAAAACTTTGGAAATAGTTTGCGTTAAATTAAACTTAGATTTTGGGCCAAAATCTATAATATTTCCCGCAATAGCAAGCTGAACGGCAGTAAATAGCGGATTTTTTGCAGTTTTTACTTTTTCTTTTAAAGATGGATATAATTCTAATGCAATGTCATTGTATTCTTGCTTGACCTTTGAATAAGGATCCAATTCACCAGTTTCATCCCGCACAATTTTATGGACAATCCTTGCTATTTGAGGGGGGGTTTGTTTCCAATCAATCTCTTGGAGTACTGTAATTACTTTCCTCAAGACTTTTTCGTGGATCTCTTCATTCATAGTTGTGAAACGGACTGCTTGAAGCGCTTGCCTCAAAAAACAAGGGATACAATCTAGATGTGCTCGCATTATTACCTTAATCCTCTCAAAAGCTGAAAATATTGCAAACTTTTTTCAAATGGTTATATTATTATCATGTTTTGTACCATTTACTCCCAGGACATCCTTTGCATTTATCATGAATATAACGTTCACAATCGTGACAATCCATTCCACAATGTGAATGCTCCAGATCGCCCTTCATTGGGATTTTGAAAGGGATGAATTCAGGTCGTAAGGGGATATCTATTATAAAAACATCTGAACGTCGGAGACCTGGCTCATTTCGCATAGAACACACATTAATTACACTTTGAAGCACTTCTTGGTTTTCTGCTGCCACGATTGAAATAACATTATAAGCCCCTGTCATTGTTCCGAAAAAAACAAGTCGAGGACAATTTGAAAATTTTTCCATCAACTTTTTCAACTGTTTATAACTATCTACCTCGACCAGAATTATTGCATAGCAAAGTTCCAATTTAGAAGAATTAAGGTTTGCCGAAATATGTATTTGTTTATTTTCTATAAGTTTCTTTAATCGTTTTTGTACACTTACATGAGATAGTTTAAGATGCCGTCCCAAGTCTGTTAATGAATTTCGCCCGTTCTCCTGTAATAATGAAATAAGCTTTTTATTTTTCGTATCTAAATCATTAATTTTCATCACGTTACAACTTATTTTTATTAATATAAAAGTTTCGTTTTGTAACGATAACAATGTTAAAATATACAATACTTATAAATTTAAGTGTTTTTCTTCGAAAACTTAAATATATTTTGACTCTTTCAGTACTTGAAAAACAAGGTGTACGCTATGAAAGTTGGTATAGCGACTGATGGAAATATGGTTGCACAGCATTTCGGGCGATGTCAATCGTATACTATTGTAGAATTTGATGGGAACAAAGTAAAAAACCGAGAAGTAGTTCAATCACCTGGCCACCAACCTGGTTTCTTACCTGGATGGCTTGCTCAATTCGGTGTAGAATATATAGTCTGTGGTGGAATGGGTCCAAGAGCTCAGCAACTATTCCAAGAACATGGGATTACCCCTATTATGGGTGTTTCAGGAACCATTGAGGACACTATAGCTAAAATTTGCGCAGGTACTCTCGAAGGCGGTGAAAACATCTGTGATCATTGAATTTTAGAATTCTATTCTTTTTTTTCTTCTTTTTATGAAGGCATATAAATTTTTATAACTTTGTTTAATTATTCCTTTTCAGCTAATTGGTGATACAATGAGACTTGAGGAATTAAAGGAATTACGAGATAATATACCAAAAGAATTACTAGCAGCAACTTTTAACGAGTTATACTTCTGGACCGTATGGGGAATAATTCGCCATATTGCAGACGAAGGTGTGGAAAAAAATCGCATTAAAAACACTTTAAGATCCTATGCTGAGTGGCTAGGTAAGCAAGCTGCACCCCAATTAAAGATTGCAGTTCCTAATTTAGATAATTCGCCCGAATCTGCAGCAAATTTAATTGCATTTGCATGGGTTTTACATGATATGAAGGCTACATCCGAGAAAAACGTCGTTATAGTAGCACGATGCCTCCATCACAAGAATTGGAAGAAAAATAAACTGCAAGACCTCATCAGTTGCAATGATTATTGCAAGACTCTTATAGACCAGTTTGTTGAAGGCGCTATTGGTCCAGGAATAACTTTGACTTTCAAACAATGTATGAGTAAAGGCGATAAAGTCTGTGAAATCCATTTTGAGAAGTCCCAGTAAGATTTTACATTCCGAACGAGGGAGAAAAATGATAGAAATTGATAGAGAGAAATGTTGCGGCTGTAATTATTGCACTTTATCTTGTGCTCAAGAAGCGCTAACTTATCATGAGTATCAAATTATCGTAGATCTCGACAAATGTATTTTCTGTGGAAGTTGCGTTTATTACTGTCCGAATACGGCAATTCGAGTCTCACGTAAGGACTAATTAATTTTGAAAGTGTGAAATACAGATATAATGAGGGTTTTTCATGGTTATGTATGATTTTATAATAATAGGAGCCGGAATTGGCGGATTGATGGCTGCTGCTTCTCTTTGTAGGGATGGAAAGAAAGTCTTAGTATTAGAAAAATTGGCATTTACAGGCGGGCGCTATACGGAACTCTCTTACAAAGGGTATGAAGTCACAACAGGATCTTGGACGTCTATGGGGATCAAATCTCATATTGGTCGATTTTGTGAAGAAGTAGGTGCAAAAGTAAATTATATTACATTACGAGATCGAGGGCAGAAGCACCAACCCGCCCCGCTCTTCAAAGTAAGATTTAATAACCAGAAGGAAATCGATTTTTTTAAACCGCTCACCCTCTCGGAAACAGGGCTCCAGACCGAGAGTTTCTTCCAAGTTTTAATGAAATTAATCGCGAAAAACACAAAAATTACTCCTGAAACTTCTTCGCGGGATATTGTTGAAGAAGTTACGAGAAATGAAACAATTCTCTCCATCCTTGATCACATGGTTGGGACTGCAGCTGGCTTAAATATCGATACTCTTCCTGCTTCTGAATTACGAATTATATTGCGTGATGTTCTAAAAACAGGTGGGAAATTCGGGTTCCCCGTAGGGGGTGTAAAAAGCATAATACAGGCACTAGAACGCGTTGTGTTAGCGCATGGTGGCTCCATTAGGACATGTGTTGGTGTAAAACGGATAATTATTGAGGATAATGTTGCAAAAGGTGTTGAATTAGAAACCGGATCCACATTAGATGCAAAAAATATAATTCATAATGCTGGAGCTCATCAGTTTCTGAAATTGGTGGGGTCTAAAAACCTACCAACTGACTATGTTCGATATATAAAACATTTAAAACCCGTCGATTGTGCGGCAATCATTCTCGGGTTAGATAAACCCGTAACTTCTCAATGTGCCATAACAATTCCACCTGATGCGGAACGCGTTGCAGGGGTCTTTTCTCCGACTTTTTTTGATCCAAGCGTGGCACCTCCAGGAAAACATATGATTGATGTATTTATTCCACTTCAATCTCACAATATCAAAAAAGAAATGGAGCTAGCATGGAATGATCTTTATAAGCTATTCCCGAATTTAGAGTCTCTTATTCACATGAAACGCGAGATGATCTTCTATAAGGATTGGCCAGGGGCTGAATCAGGACAAACATTCGGACAAGTGGGCGATCAACGATTGGATCCCGAAAGTCCTATAGAGAATTTATATCTGTGCGGAATGGATTGTAAAGGGTCTGGGGTGGCAGGCGATCTCGTTCCAGTAACGGTTCAACTTTGCTTACAAAGAATAAAAGAAAAGGATAAGAAAATCCGAGTACCTTCTATAGCCTTCTAAATCATTTTTTTTATTAAATTCTAATTTGTACTACCTAATTCTAACCATGGGATCTCCAAAAAGGATAAAAGCGGCATAAGTTGGATCCTTTTGGTCTAGAATTACTTTTCTACTTTTCTTTAAGGCATCACCAATGAATTGTCCATCCAAAAGTTCAATGAATAACTCCGAAACGAATTGAGATGACCGTAAATCATCGACTTCCCAAAGCGTTCCGATAAAGCTAATGGCTCCTCGCTTAATGATCTCAAAGACCAATCCTGATAGCCCTTCAGCTCCTTCTTTATATCTACCGCTTAGACAAGCACTTGCAATAAAGACAGGTTGTCCTTTAAGATGCTCTGGTAGATCCTTGGCTCTGATGGGTAGAAGATCGGTATATTCAGATGGTTGGACTAAAAAACAACTTTCTCGATTAACAAGATCCCCATGTCCCACATAATGGATGAAAAGCCATGGTGATTTACTCAACTGTTCAAAAAATTGGTGTCTTGTAATTTTCTGACCGATTATTGCAACCACATTTTCTTTGCCTAAATTTCTTTTCTGCCTAAGAAGCCGAGCTTCTCGTTCTGATTCTTCTTTCGCGTAATGGAGCGAATAATTTCCAAAATATTCTGGTGCAATGATCATTGCTTTATTTACTTCGCTTGTCTTCATCATAGCTTGAAGTACTGAGAATTGAATTAATATCGAAGTTTCTTCCATATTTGTCGAACATAGACGCCCTACAGCTTTCTCAAGCGATAAAAATGAGGTTTCTCCTCCATATTGCATTAATTCTAATGGAAGTGGAATATCACTAATAATCGAGATAAATTTAGCATCATCAATTAATTGAATGTATTGTTCATCGAAGTATTTCTTTCGTAAATCTTGTGAAAATGCAGTTAGCCGTTTCATTAAATTACTTTTTTCCTTTATCCTGCTAGGTGCTCTAGTACCTTTACTTTGGTAGGTGAGAAGGTCTACTTGTTTGAAGAGGTCTGCTTCTACTTTCAATTTTGATTTATCTCGGTCTATGAGCAGGATCGATGACAATTTTGCTGCAGCATAACTCGATGCAAGGATTAAGTACGATAAATCAGTTGATTCTTTAGATGTTATTATGATTGAATCACCAAAAAGTTCTTTGCGTAGCTCTGGATATAATTCTCGATATTTTGAATTGATAAAATGTTCCCAATTTTCTTTAACTCTCGTTTTCAATTGATTATGTAGCTCATATGAAAGTGAAACTATATCATTTCCTAGATTTATTATGTCTTTTTCTTTAAAATCTAATTTTTGAGATAATTTACCTGCAATATAAACTCGTTTGGCGTTCTGGAAAATTTTACCACCAATTTTTGTGGTACATTCTGCAGAAGTTAAGATAATACTATCTATAAAGCGACAATAAGGCACGCACAGAAATGCCATGGATGGATCATCACAAATAAATAAATTTTCTAAATTAAGATCTCGAATGTCTGCAATAACTTCCCCAATT
>SUPS01000221.1 GCA_005191415.1 Candidatus Helarchaeota ASGARD archaeon Hel_GB_A | reverse complement strand
TTTTAAACTCATCTAAAAAATCAATAGCTATGCGTTTCAAGAAATAACTTACCTCAATTAAGTTTTTATTTTTCATTTTCTAAGAATGGAAATTTATATTTCCTAAGGATGCAACTTATTTAGAAAACATAAATGGATGAAGGAGACTTGTGAAGTGGCAAAAGAGAAAGTGATGACCGTTGAAGATGCGGTTGGATTAATTAAAGATGGAGATAACGTCGCTTTTGGCGGAGTACTCATGAATATGAAGCCGATTGCGCTGATGTGGGAAATAATACGCCAACAGAAAAGAGATTTGACGGTTACCATTCTCACAGGTAATTTTGGATTGGATGCAATGATTGGTATGGACTGTGTTAAAGCCTTAAATACGATTTATGTAGGATTTGAACAATTAGGATTCGCCCCTAATTTTCAACGCAGAGCACAGGAAGGCACACTGCATGTTAATGAATTTACCGAAATGCAATTTTTCTGGGCTATGCGGGCTGCGGAAATGGGGGTTCCTTATCTTCCTTGTCGCTCTGGTTTAGGTAGTGAGTTGCTTGATGTGAATCCCTATCTTTCAGAAATTGAATTCGAAGGCGAACGTCTGGTGGCTGTCAAAGCCATCCATCCTGATGTTACAATTATTCATAGTATGGTCGGCGATCATTACGGAAATATCCAATTAGAAAATTTAAAAACGTATATGGAAGATAGTATCGCCCGAAGTGTGAAAGATGGGGGAAAGGTCATCGTTTCCGTTGAGAAACTTGTGGATACGGAATATATCTATCGAAATCCTAAGAACACAATCCTTAATAATTTTGAGGTCGATGCAGTCGTCGAGGTTCCTTATGGTGCGCATCCTGGAATGGTCCCTCACCTGTATTTTAATGATATGGCTTTTCAAATGAATTTTTCTGATATTCTAAAAAAGGAACGACGGTTACAGCGATTTTTTGAGAAGAAAATTTTCCCTCATAAAACCAGGAAGGATTATTTAGAAGCATTCAATTTAAAATTAGGACCCTGGTGGGAGGAACGAACATGACTGAAGAATATACAATCGCTGAATTGATGGTAACATCCCTTGCTAATTGTATCAAGAATGGTGATATAATTTTCCAAGGTGCCGCCACCCCTATGCCGATGGTCGCAATAGAACTCGCTCGGGCAACACATGCAAAAGATACGGTCTATTTTTCTGCATTTGGTATTTCCCCAGCGAATCCAATTAATTTCGAAGCACTTTTATGTGAAGGGCTAATTGAGGTGCTAAAGAAAACAAAAGTTACTAACTATCTTTGGGCTCACGAGATGTGGAACCAATTTAGGAAACTAACTCTCGAATTTCTCCGCCCTGCGCAAATAGATAAATTTTGGAACTGTAATAATAGCGTGCTTTATGGGGAAGATCGAAATTTTCAGAAACCCAAGCTTCGATTCCCAGGAGGAATGGCGGTGAGTGATTCGCTGAATCTTATGGAACGTGTGGTCCTCTATACTCCATCACATCGAAAACGAACCTTTGTGGAAAAAGTAGATTTTGTCATGGCGAAAGGCTATCCTCTTTCTGCATGGCGTAAGGAGAATAAAATAGGTAAAGGCCCTGTTAAAATGATAACTAATCTTTGTATATTCGTTCCAGACCCTGAGACGAGCATGATGAAAATCGAATCAATCCATCCAGGAGTTACCTTAGACCAGGTACTAGAAAATACGGGATTTGAACCGATTCTCCCCGAGAAAATTCCAGAAACTCCAAAACCTACGAAAGAACAATTACAATTATTACGCGAAAAAATTGATCCCATTGGATTTCGAGATCTCGAATTTCCGCACTTACGAATGCAAGTAATGGCTAGGGCGGCAGAAAGAGGGCTTAAATTTTAAACACATATTATTTTATTTTCTTTTTTATGAATTTAAAAATTCAATGATTAGAAAGAAGTTGTTAGAAAAAAAAATGGAATAGTTAATTTTTCTATTAAGAGATCTGAATTTCTATAATTTTGTCCCCTTTTTCGATCGCATCAACTACGTCCTGCCCTTCAATCACGCGTCCGAATACGGTATGCACTCCATCTAGCCAGGGCGTAGGCTTATGCGTAATGAAAAATTGAGAGCCGTTCGAGCAAGTACCTGAAAGTTTTTGCCCGGTAGCCTTGTCATGCTGGCATGTTCCTGCATGCGCCATCGAAATGACTTTTGCTTCGTGCTTTAAATGCGGGCGAATTTCACAGTCGATATGATATCCTGGACCACCTGTACCATCTCCTCGTGGACATCCCCCTTGAATCATAAAATCCGCTATGACACGATGCCATGTCAGCCCATTATAGAACCCTTTCTTTGCTAAATCCACAAAATTTTTGACTGTATTGGGTGTATCTTGATCAAATAGTTCGAGAACAATGTTACCTTTATTTGTTACAATTGTAGCTGTAGTCATTTTCAAATTACCTCTTGCCTAAGTTTTCAATATTGAAACTTAAAAAATATTCCCCTTAGAATCTTTTCCCATTTGTCATAAAATTTATTTAACAACTTTCTAATTATTTTTGGCAACAATTTAACGATATATAGCCTTACAGACGCTATTCCTACTCTAGCTTCTGCAAAAATTGCTATAGTAGTTGGCTATAAGGGCGATAATCCCACTTTATATGCTGATTATGCACCAAATAACCCATCTTCCAGTAATCCCACATCAATTCCAGGTTTTACATGGCTATTCATCTGTTTTAGTTTTTGTGCATTATTTGGGCTAATTTTTATACAACAAAAGCAAAAATCTAGAATTTAACTTATTCAAAACAATAATTACGTTTTCTTTTTTTTCTTTTCTTTTTTTTATCGGATTATTTCCGTTTCTCGTCCCCATCCTTTAGAAATGATGAGATCGGAAGTAATTTTGGTATTAAGTGGCGTTTTAATGGTAACATCCAAATAAGCACCCGCCATGAGTTCTTCAGGAGTGAGCTCTAGATCTTTCGCGAAAATCCGAGTACCGTTCGGGTAAACAAAGTCGAATTCTTCCTTCCGATACGTCCGATGACGTTTTAAGAGAGGAGGTCTGCATTGAGCTGACATTATAGGGGTAGGCACACCTATTTCTGTCCATTGCTGAATAACTAAGGCGTCATATACTTCCGGAAAGGTCTCCTTAATCCATGATAAGGTATATTTCTCAATAGGTTGAATTACAAGATGACTTTCAGTACATAGTGCACAGAGACGCTTAATAAAGCTGGAACGTCCCAAGCCAATTAAGGTCTGAATGAGAGGCGGCCATGGAACATAACAATACCAATAATCTGGTAAGCCATATTCTCGTTTAGCGGCTATCCCATCCCAGATTTGTCCCCATGCTTCCCAATTAGAGGCTTCACTTACAATATTTGCCACCCCTGAGCCAAAGACCATCCCTATCTGATAAGTTGAATTTGCATACTCTGGGGCTCGTTCATTCCGTACATCCATTAATACATCAATTAAATATTGTCCCATTCTGGTTAGAGATGTGACTTTCTGGGGTAATTCACGAATTTTATAGCCTAATCGAAGGTGGCGACGGTCGAGCAGCCCATCTTCTGGACCTGCATACCACCAATCCACCGGAATCCCATCTTCAGAATGTGCATTCAATAGAAAATAGGTTTCTTGGGTATAGTCGTTGATAACGACAAAGGTTGTATCACAAGAATCGCCATAAAGAAGTTTCATAGTTCCTTGCTGTAAATCCACACGAAGAGATCCAACGGGTGGAAACAACATATAAGCACAAATTTTATGAAAATCTGCCAATTTTCCCTCACTTACTGCCTTGGCGGTAAAGATAGTCTCATCTAATCTCCGTTTTAATGCAGGATATAATTGTGTAGGAAAAGCTGAAATTGCTTTATTATAATATTCGAATCCTACCTGCGTATATACCCGCCAAAGATGCCGCCCTAAGGGGAAATACGGTTTTGTCTTCACCGAATCTGGAATTTCGCCATATGTATGACTCATAGTTCTCGAACCTACCGTTTTTGAAAAGGCTCGCTTATCGTATCATTGAATTTAGAATTAATTAGTTTTTCGTTTTTTTTCCAATTATTACATCAATTACAGATGAGATAACAACAAAATATCGATACATTTTTATTGTTTCTAAAAAAAAGAGAAAAGATATTAAAAAATTAGGCATATTTGTACTTTGTTAAACCGAGGTAGACAAGTCCGATAATTGAAATAATTGCTGCGACAACAGCAACCCAGAAGACTGCACTAGCCAATAATAGACTGGGGTTCATTGCAAGATTTAGAGCTGTTTCAGCGATATATACAATAGATTGTGCAGCTACATAAACCAGAATAAACATGGCAATGCCCCAACCCCATTCTTGATCAATAATGAGCCCATATCCTGCTATCACGGAAAACAATCCGATTATAAAATTCGTAACTCCCATCGTTGGGAGCATTGCTGCAATATCGCTATAGCCTTGATCGACCAGATAATTATGGATAAAGCTTATATTAAGCAAATCTAGAACTCCAAGAACAATCACGAATACACCTGCTGCCATCAGAATAATTCCATAGAGCCAACTGCCGCCTTCTCCTTTTGATGCCGTTTCCTTTATTTTTTCAGCCATCTTTTTTTACCATCCTATTTTATTTTAAATTTTTTTCAAAAAAACGAGTTATTTTTTGTTTTATAGCGACGTACTAAGACTATTAAGAAGATCAACGTTAGAGCTATAAACAGGAATTCAAATCCTGGAATATCTCCTCCATGTGAATAAATTTGTACTGATTCAATATTTGATCCAATATTTGCTGATTCATTATAGGCGATTATCTGATAATACACGTTACCATTTTCATCCTTTGCCCCTTCTGGAACTCCTACGTCTTTATAGGATGTTGTATCTGCCCCTAGCGTGGCGATTAATTCTAAAGTGCCAAGGGAATTGCCTCGATAAATCTTATAACCCAACTCATGGATTACATCGTTCCAATATAAGTCAATATCTCCTGTGGGATCTGGATTTGGAGTGATTTGTTGGAGCGTTAAAGATTGGCTCGTGAAGGAGATGCGAGATAAATAAAAGTTTAGATAATCATCATCTCCCTGCCAACTAATATAGTCATTTCCAGACTTATCAAGATAACCAGCCGCGGAAATCGCGACTAAATGCCATCCTACATCTAAACCTGTTATATTAAAGAATCCATTCGCATCGGTATTGCCTAGAACAAAAGTAGTACTATTTGGATAAGTTACTGTTACGGTTGCTCCCGCGATTCTGATGCTTGAATTATATCCATCTCTCACAATTACTTCAATATACCCCGTTAAACCTGTAAGAGGCATGAGATATATTGTAAATTCTGCAATTGGAAATCCAAGCGTTTGTAAATCGATATTGGTAACGGTTGACGTATTAAATCCTGGGGCTGATGCAACTATTGTTATAGGTGTTTGATTGTTTAACTGATCTGCTTGGTAATATCCCCAATTTCCCGTTGAGCCTTCCTTAATTTTTACTCCATTCTGCCAAATTTCAACTTTTGCATTACCGACTGAAATCCCTGGATTTGTAGCCCGTTTAACATAGACTTTCAACGATTGACTATTAGGATCGATCGTGTCTAAATAGAAGGTCAAATAATCATCATCGCCTCTCCAATTGATATAATCGGTTTTACTCTGTTGTTCATAGCCTGATTTCTGGATAATAACCTGATACCATGTTTCACTTGTTAATCCAGTAACATTAAAAAATCCACTCGGATTTGTTAATCCTGTAACATGCGTAAGCCCTGTTTCTTGATTTATGACGTATACATATGCTTGATTAATAGGTGTTCCGCCTGTGTCTTTTACAGTTACTTCGATGTAACCCGTGTTTTCGGGAACCATCTCTAAATGGAAAGTAAGATAATCATCATCGCCGTTCCAATTAATATAATTGGTTTTAGTTTGGGTATAATATCCATGTTTAGAAACAATTACATCATGCCATCCTATGTAAAGCCCTGTAGCATTAAAAAAGCCATAAGCATCCGTATAACCACTAATAACCGTGACTCCAGTTGATTGGTTTTTTACATTGACATATGCATTTGGTATCAGCGCATTTTCATTGTTTAGGACCGTTACTTCAATATATCCGGAACCTGGTGGATATTCTACTAGATAAAAAGTAAGATAGTCATCATCGCCATTCCAATTTATATAATCATTTTTCGTCTGGGGAATATAACCCGCTTTTGATACAGTTATGTAATGCCAACCAACATATAATCCCGTGGCATTGTAGAATCCATTTACATCAGTAAGCCCCGTATCAATCAATCCCGTATCATTCCGAACTGCCACTGAAACACCACTTAATTTTGAAGTTCCTCCCTCATTCCATACAGTAATTTCGATGTACCCACTCCCTTCAGGCATTGCAATAATGTAAAAATAAAGATAATCATCATCACCATCCCAGTTGATATAATCTGATTTCATTTGACCATAGTAAGCATTTTTTTCAACGGTTACGTTGTACCAACCGACATCTAATCCTGTTATATTGGCAAAGCCATTGCTATCTGTATATTCAGTTGGTGCCATCTGAACGCTATTCTGCCAAATTTTAACGATTACACCTTGAATAGGATTAGAAGAATCTGAATCATAGACTCTTACTTCGATGTAACCTGTTTGACAATAGTATAAATTTGAAGTCTCAAGAGAATTGGTAATCTGTGGAGAAATCGGGTTGAAAACGAAGAATCCAGTTGTACCGAAGAGTATGCCTAGAAATAGACAAACCAAAGAAATTGTTTTTTTCATTATATCACCTTTTGAAAAGTAGAAATCAAAAGATGAGTTTTTTTCTAAGAAGAATTATATAAAGATAGGGGCAATAAATGCATCTTTTTCAAAATTTTCTTTATTTATTTTACGTTTTCAAAAAGGAAAAAAGAGCCACAATTACATTAAAAATCTT
>SUPS01000220.1 GCA_005191415.1 Candidatus Helarchaeota ASGARD archaeon Hel_GB_A | reverse complement strand
TTTATTGGGTGGTGGTCTGCTGAACTATATGTGACATATCGATTCTTTTGGGAATTGATCATGGGAATTACAGGTTTTTATATTTTCTTCGAGATCGTTTGCAAAAGAGTTCCATTTAAGTATATCAGTAAGTTCTTAGTTATTTTAATTGCGGTAATTATAGGAGAAGCTTATTTGATTTTCTTTTCTTTAAATCCTACCAGTTTTGCCGAAATAAATTTTTTTAGCTTATTAATTAATTTTTATAATAGTCATTCCCCTATGTTTTACATTTTTGGAGGTGGAAAGCTCTTTGCTTTAATAGGTATTATGGTTTTTTGTGGTTATATTTGTTATATTGTATTGAAAAACAAGTTTTATTCACTCCAATCCAAAATCCTTCTCTCAATTGGATCATTAATTTTTATAGATGTTGTTTTTAGTATCCCCCAGTTGGAATCAACCATAGGAGAATTAAATATTGCTTATATTCTCTGGGGCATCGCTTATATCTTCATATTATTTGCGAATTTAACGAGAATTAATTTTGAATCGCTCTCAGGAATACATGAAATTCTGATTTCCTATAAAGATGGACGTCCTTTATACACCACAGGAAGTAAGCAATTAGCCCCTGAATTAGTCACGGGCATCCTTTCCGCTATTACAAGCATCTCAAAAGAAGTATTTGATAGTAAAAAACGGGTTCGTTCAATTGATCATCAAGATAAAAAAATATTGTTTTCCTATGGCGAATTTATCATTACCAGCGTTGTTGCTGAAGAAGAAACCCAAATTTTGTTTAGCAAGGTTGATCAATTAACACAAGAATTTGAAAGAAACTTTTATGGTATTTTACGGCAATGGAATGGCAATATAAGTCCCTTTGCCTCTGCATGGTTCATTGTCGATAAGATATTTCCTATAACAGCATGGGAACATAAAAAATCAGTAGAGGAATTCACTAAACACTTGATGAATAGGCTTGAACATATTAAATCATAAAGAAAAAAAGAATTTATTGAAATTAAGAAAATTCCGAATCTAATTTCTCAATAACTCCAATATTTAATAATAGAGCATTTTTTAATCCAGTTTTTGAGATCGTTTCCATATTATCGCTGGCGCGATGGACATTTAGCATTGAGCCCTGGGAGGCAAGCCAACAAGCTTCGAATCCTGCTTTGATAACAGGCATATAATCACTCCACGCACCTACAGGAAGCCAGATTGATTTACAAACGATTCCCAGTTCCTTAGCCACATCTAGGAAGAGTGTATTCAGTTTGTCAGAAGAACTTTTCTTTGGAAATCCATATGAAGTTATGAGTCGTATAATACCTTTCCCTCCAATCCCATCAAAATTGATGAAATAGGTCCTAACAGGATCTAGTTCGTTTTTATGGTTCCTTATGAAAGCATTGGCGCCTCCCAGATTCAATTCTTCGCTTCCTGTCGAAATAAATGTTAAATTAATATGCGTTGGGGGATTTGCCTTAAAATAACGCGCTAATTCCAACATAACGCCTACGCTAGCGGCATTGTCAAGAGCGCCAGGGGATTCATTTCCAGTTTTGTTGAAGACATTTAAAGAGGCAATTATTCCAACTACAATAGAGCTAATTAAAACAGCCCAATAGTAATTCGGATCAAGGTTGCCAGTAAGAGAAATTATTCCGCCAATGATGTTCAAGAGAGATAATATGAGCGCACCAAATATAGCGATAATAAAGATGATGATTCGGAGCAATGATGAAAATGTTTGGCTTTTAGAATCCCAGTGTGCCATATACAGGACATCAAGTTTAGCATCAGGCGAAATTAATTTGCCATAAATATTTTCAGTGATATAATTTTTCCCTCGAGGCTCCTCGCCGCTTCCAGAAAAACGCGTGGCGTACATTCCTACTAGAAGTAATGAAATTGATAAAAAAATAGAGGAAATAGGGCTTATCATCAATAAATAAGCAGCAAGAATAAGTATAGCAGACAAAGGTAAAAATATGAACCTAGCTAAAATCCAATTGAAAAAAGACGTTTCAAATTCTTCCCGGATTACTTTATATCCCGCTTTTTGAAATTCATCAATGACTATTTCAATTGCTTTCTTTTCGCCTTCAGTTCCTATAAGCCGAGGAAAGGATAAGCGTTCTGTAATTCGATATGCATTATTTTCATCGATTTCCAAATGGATCTATCCTTTTAGGTAATATCCTATTTTGGGAAATATAATCTTCGATTTAGTAATATTACGTCCAAAATTATGAATCAATTATTACCAAAAGATTATAAATAAATTATTCATTCCGATATTAAGACCAAAAATTGAAACAGGTGATACGAATAACGGACAAAAAATCTGAAGAAAAGGAAGAATACCCAGAATCAGAATTTGAATACATTCGTATTGGTTGACGATTGATTAGAGTTCCCAAAGGGTCGAAGTATAGATCCTCAGGGACTTATTGTTGTTAAGAAGAGAAATCTTGAAGAGACCTACAATTACCTTCTAAATAAAAAGGCGAGGTTTAGAAGGATTCGTTTGCCCAAACGAGTAGGGCTCTTTACAAGAACCATTGTAGATCGTTCTAATTGTTTTAAGTATTTTAAAAGAATGAGATTGGTGAGTACTATATCTGAAAAAGAACGGGAAGTTAAGGAGTCAGAAGGAAATCCAGATAACAGCTGTAATTTTACAGGTTGAATATGGAAGGACTTGGCTAAGAGAGCAATTAACCGAATTAGGCGAGCCTTTGACCGAAAAATCGAATAAGAATTTGAGTTTCTCCGGATTACCTTCTAATGGAAAAGTTTAAAGATTAGCAAGGTTCGTTTGCCCAAACGATGGAGAAAAGCTCAAATTCAGAACGAAATACTCAAATAGAATAGACCATTATTTACTCATTATATGTCTTCAAATGAAGATTCTTCCATTCAAATCCATCCTTTACTCCAAAAATTGAGAACTAATCCAATTGCCAAGCCACAGCACGGTTATTTCGAGAATTCGGGCGGGCTGAAATTATTTTACCGATTTTTCGAGCCGCAGACTAAAGATCCACAAAAAGTAATTATTGGATGCCATGGCATGGCAGGAGATGGGGAATATTTTATTCTTTTTGCAGATCAGATTGTGGAACAGACAGGGGCCATGTTTTATATGATGGATTATAGAGGACATGGACGTTCAGAGGGGAGAAAAGGGGATATTAAAAAGTTTCAGTATTACATTGATGACCTTAAAGAATTTATTGACTTTATAAAACAAAAACATCCAGGAATTTCTTATTATCTTATGGGAGAAAGTATGGGAGGTATTGTTTCTATCAATTATATTGCGCAAAATCCAACTGAAATGGATGGAATGATAGAATTCGCTCCTGCCGTGAAGTTTAACCTTGGATCATTCTCCATAAAAGACCTGTTTAAGGTAATAGGGGGCTTGTTCGTCTATCTTTTCAGTCCCGGGGCGCGTGTTATTTATGTCAAAGGGAATGAGGCTCTAGGGATCCGAAACAAGATTCACCAGCAATATGATTGGGAAAATCCTTATCATCTTGAGAAAGTCTCGGTCCGCTATCTGTTTCAATTAAATAAATATTCAAAGAAAGCTTATAAAGCAGCAGATAAAATAAAAATCCCAATTATTATTTTTCAAGGAAGTGAAGATAAAGCAGTAAGTGTGGAGGGAGTGCGTTCTTTTTTTGAGAAAATTCAGTCAGAAGATAAAGAATTAGTTCTCATTCCAAAGGCATATCATGTTTTATTTACAGATCCTGCAGCTGGAAATTTGTGGGATAAATTAAGAGATTGGCTAAAGAACCACTAGCTTTTCAGCAATAGAATACAAAATTTAAATCAAATTTTTTAATTTTAATTCGATATAATAATCAATTAGAGCAGTTGGTACTTCATCAAAATCAATTTCATTAATTCCAACGATTTCTTCTAAGAAGGCAATCTTAATTTCAGTGGTGATATCTTCTTTTAGATTCATTTTAAGCAATCACCTTGGAAAGTTTAAAATAATCGATGTACTCGATGAATATTTGAAAATAAGAGAACGGTCTTTTAAAAGCATTATGCTGACGTTAGATCAGATTAAACGCACTCTGATCGGAGAGTTCGCCGAAAGTATTATGCGCAAATGATATTCTTTGCTCTAGCATCTTTTTAAAAAAATTATTCAAATACGTCTAATTTCTTAATATTGGAGAATTGCGCCCTTAGCGGCAGAAGTTACCAGAGCGCGGTATTTTAATAAGGTTTTACTTGTTATTCCTTTGTCAATGGGCTTCCATTTTTGCAAACGAGTTTGAATTTCATCTTTGGAAAGATCTACATTCAGTTTTCTATTTGGAATGTCGATTTTAATTAAATCACCATCTTGAAGAATAGCGATAGGCCCTCCTACATACGCTTCTGGGCACACATGCCCAATACAAGGACCTTGGGTGGCTCCAGAAAACCGCCCATCGGTGATAAGCGCCACACGATCCATGTCCTTTAAAATCATTAGAGAAGCCGTTAATGCCAAGAGTTCAGGCATCCCAGGTCCGCCTTTTGGGCCTTCATAGCGAATGACAATAACGGACCCATTTTCGATTTCTTTGGCGGCTAATGCGTTAATGGCATCTTTTTCCGAGTTGAATACTTTTGCAGGACCTTCAAATTGTAGCATTGATTGATTCACAACAGCAGATTGTTTTACGACGGCGCCCTCGGGGGCTAGATTACCTTTTAGAATGACGGTACCCCCTTCTGGATAGATGGGATTATGTAGGGGGCGAATCACTTCATCATCCAAGACTTGTATTTTCCGAATGATTTTCTTAAGAGGTTTTCCTGAAACGGTCATGCAATCGAGATGGAGAAACTCTTTCAATCGGCTCAAAACGGCGGGAATACCCCCAGCCTTGTATAAATCCACAATGGAGTAACGTCCTGAAGGGGCTATATTAGCAATAGTGGGGATTTTCTTGCTAAATTCATTGAAAAATTCTAAATCAAGCTCAATTCCCATTTCAGCTGCAATAGCTGGAAGATGTAAGGTTGAATTGGTTGAGCCTCCGATGGCGATATCTACCATAATCGCATTCTCTAAGGATTCTTGTGTCATGATCTGTGAAGGTGTGAGGTTGCGCTTTAATAATTCGATGATTTGACGTCCTGATTCTTTAGCGATCATGTATTTCATGGTTGTTACAGCGGGAATAGTGGCGGCATTGGGAAGCGTCATACCAAAGGCTTCCATGAGACATTGGGTAGTGTTTGCAGTCCCCATAATGGCACAGGCACCATAAGAGGCGCAACTGATACATTTTAATTTGAAATTAAAATCTTCATAATATCGGGTCTCGATGCCCTCGTATCTTGGGTCAAAATTAATTTCATAAAAGTTAGGACCTCCAGGAACACAAATGGTTGGAATATCGAGGCGAGCTGCTGCCATTAAGATAGCTGGATTTATCTTATCGCAGCTGGATAAGGTTACCATGGCATCCAGTTTATGGGCTTCCATCATCGCTTCGATGGAATCGGCTATTATTTCGCGTTGAGGGAGGATAAATCGCATGCCTTCATGTCCATTCGCCCATCCATCACATGGGGCGACCGTTGCAAATTGAAAGGGAATACCACCTGCCTCGATAATGCCGTATTTTACCGCATCGGCTAATTGTAAAAGATGTTTATGCCCTGGATTGAGCTCATTCCAAGTAGTAACCACCCCAATCAATGGTTTATTGTTTATTTCTTTTGCATCAAATCCTAAACCTTTCATTATCCCTAAAGGTACATAGTAAAAGGGCGTTTGGCGAATGATTTCAAATATTTCTCTACTACGACGTTTCAATTCTATTTCTTTCGGGCACATTTCTACCGCCTCATTCATTTCAGAAAATATAAAAATCGAGTAAGATGATGAAAAAGAAAGAATGACGTTTTGTTTGAGCTATTTGTAAGTCGCTTATTAATAAGCTTATGGTGTGTGTTGGGAGGGAATGCGGAAATAATTAGATTAGAATTATTAAAGAGCCGATAACGAGCCCGTTAAAGGTCACTGAAACAAAATTATCATCGAGGTGTATGTCTATACTTTCAAAGAAGGCACCGCTTAGGCCAGCAATGATGGACAAAAGTATCCACCAAAATGTGTTTACAAAAGGAAGCATGAATGGGGAAAAGAAAAATAGACCAAGCCCAATTCCAACGGCAGTGTTTGCTAGAAACCCTTCCCAAGATTTCTTTTTATTATAAGGTAATTTATGGGTCCCATAATGAGTTCCTGCAAAATACGCAGCAGTATCGCCAATACCCCAAATTAAAATAGTCGCAATATATACAATCATTACTGCCATTTGAAAGTTCGGGATGCCTAAAAATTGAAATAAGAGAGTTTGGTATGTTAAAGCGATTGTAAAGCCGAAGAGTGCCATTATGGATGCCATATAAGGTTTGAACGGCTCTGACTGCCGCCCGAGTGCAATAAACGCATCTGTAAAATAGGTCTTTTTTTTAATTACGGCATAAGCTACTTCATGAAATCCAAAAGCAAAATCAACTCCAAATAGGATGAATAAGGCTAAAAAAGGAGTAAATAACCATACAAAACCTGCGAATAATAATCCGCTTATAATATTAAACATTTTTCTGGAAAAGGTAGTAGCATCCAAATCCTTATCTTTTACCTTTTCGTGGCGTTTCAGTCCAATTATCATAAAAAAGACAAGTAAAAAATTGAGGAGCCCTAATGCCCCAAGTACGTGCCAGAAATAGATGGTCGGCACGAAAAATGCCAGTGCAATGAGAAGATTAGCTCCAGCTACTATAAAAATGGACCAGAAAAGTGAAGGTTTCTCTATATTACCTGAGTTGGGTGGAGTTTCCATTATTTACACATCCTTAGTTTAACAATAATTGAGGCTTTTTTTATTAAAACTTTTACTTCCACAATTTCCAATCAATTTAATCGATTATTCTATATACATAGCAGATTCAATTCATATCTCAGTAG
>SUPS01000219.1 GCA_005191415.1 Candidatus Helarchaeota ASGARD archaeon Hel_GB_A | reverse complement strand
GATGGTGTCATAGTTAAGGTATTATATATCGAACTGGTCTGAATTTCATAAGTATACATAATCTGTGATTGTGATTGATTAAACGCTTGAAAAAGCTCTTCTATTTTTTCTTTCATAAATTCAATTTTTTCTCGAAATATTGGAAGTTCAAGAAAATCAGGATCGCATTTATTTAGGAGAATAATAAATCCCCCGGGAATAGGTTCTTGAAGATGTCTTAAAACCTGTAAAATTTGTTTCAAATAATCTAATGATTGAGTATATCTGGCATCATCTTGCATATCTATGAGATAGACAATAATATCTGTATCGAGAAAATACCTATTTGGATTTTCAATATAAAATTTTCTGAATTCTTCCTGCCCCCCTAATTCAATAATATGCATTTTCTGATCTTCCAGGATCAACTCATCTCTAGATGCACCTTTTGTTGGTTTCATTGATCCAATTGTCGATATGCCCATTTCTTTTTTAATAATTTTTAATATAGCCGTTTTTCCCGCATTATCTAAACCAGCAAGAACTATTTTCCTTTCTTCGGTCGGTTCATAGTTTACTGCTTCAACTATATACCGTGCAGTAGTAATCAACAACTCCAGTTTATCCTGCGAAACTCCATTTTCCCTTATTTTTGCTGAATATTTAATTAAATCCTTATATGTTACCTTAGCTAAGTCTTTTATTGTCTTTACTTTCAAAAATTTCTCGAGTATTTTTCCTTCTTGAACGGATACATCGCGAAGGTCATGAATTGGTAAGTTTGGAATTTCTTTTAAATCTGGTATCTTTATAGCATCTAGTAAATTTCTGATTTTTTGGGGGAAATCTATTTTTGAAGGCTTTCCAACTAAATCATTTACTATATCACTTAATTCCGTCATGGAGAGCTCCTCCATACATCCATATATGATCTATCTACGAATCATTTTATCGACTTTTACCTTCACCCCCTTCTATTTACGGTCATTTTTATAGTATACTGAAATAACTTTTTTTCTTGAAACAATAAATTGTATATCTTATAGAAAAGGAAAATTAGATTATTTTAGAATTTGGTGTCTTTTTGTGTGTATTTAACTATTACTCCTTTTTTCCACCAAACTTAACTCCAAACACCTGTTTTAATTCATTTAATAATGCAGCTCGAACTGAAACACCCGATTTCCGTTCAATAGCTTGAGATTTCTTGATTGATTGAGTAGGAGTAACTTTAACCGAATGTACTGGTTCTGTTACCTCAATTTCCTTGCCAACTGTCTGTATTTTCCCTTTACTTAATTGTGCGAGGCGGGATTCTATTTTACTTAATCGTTGGTTGATCACATTAATAGCATGGTTTAAATGATTTTCAGTATCCAAAAATAGATCGACAACTTTCATTAAAAGTTTCCCAATTGCCCCTATTTTCTCTTCTTCTGCTAAAGCACTACCGGAGAATAAACCTTTTAACATCCTAGAAAAAGACGGCGTCATACTAACGATGTTGTATATGGAACTAGTTTGAATTTCATATTGAAATTCCTCATAAGGATGGAAGCTTTCTGCGATTTTTTGTTCCAAATAATCATATTTCTCTTGATACATTGGCGAACTGACGACATCTGGATCACTCTTGGAGAAAATTATAATAAAATCAGGTGATTCTTGGAGATATTTTAAAGTTCGTAAAATTTTTTGTAAATATTCGAGGCTTTCTTGGTATCGCTCCTCATCCTGTATATCAATTAAATAAACAATTATATCTGTTTCTAAAAAGAAGCGATCAGGTGCTTCAATATAGAATTTTCGAAATTCTTCTTGTCCTCCCAATTCAATTAGAAGTATCTCCTGATCTGCTAAGAATACTTCATCGCGACAGGCTCCTTTGGTAGGTTTTAGACTAGAAAGCTCTGAAAATCCTACTTCTTTTTTAATTGTATTCAGAAGCGCCGTTTTTCCTGCATTATCCAATCCCGCGACGACTACCTTTTGTCGTCCCTCTGCAGGTTTATACTCGGCTGCTTTTACAATATATTTTGCAGCTGTAATTAGAAGTTCAAGTTTTTGCAGTGGAATGACTTCTTTTAATAATGCACTTCTATTCATTATTTGTGAATATGTCACCTTAGAAAGATCTTTAATTGTTTTAACTTTTAAAAGTTCAGTAAGTAATTCTGCTTCATTGACAGAAAGATCTCGAAAATCATGAAGGGGTAAATTGGGAATATCTTTAATATTTTCTGGAACTTTTACAGCATCTAGTAAATTTTTAATTTTCTCAAGGATAAGTTCACGCGAAGTTAAGGAAGTCATTTCTTCTATTGCATCTGATAAATCTGTCATACAATCAACCTCTTAAACTATAGTTATTCTTCCTTCTTTATATTTCATCTGCCTTTTCTTCAAAATCTGATGAATCATCCCCTAAAGATAATAAGGATCAGGCTTATGTGATAATATGCGTCCAGTGAATTCTGTAATTCTTATAGTAATCGATGATTTGCAAGCAGATCACTTTAATAAATTCCTAAAAGACGGTTATTTACCGAATATTGAAAAATATTTGATGAATGGATTATTTTCGAATAATATGGTCGCCTGTTATCCTGCAATTACCATTCCAGCACAGCCTGTTATGCTTACTGGCGTGTATCCTGATGCCTATATCCCTCCAGGAGGGCATTGGGTAAAACGCGACGAACTCATCATCCGAAATTATAATACTTTCAAAGAATATTCTCTTATAAATGACGAATTAGGGGATGTTAAAACAATCTTTGAATTAGTTAGAGGAAATACCACGGGGCTTTTCCTAGGGCTAAATCGCGGTTCTAAACAAATCTATCCAACAAAAAGACAAGTTTTTTGGTTATACTTATGGTATTTTTTATTTCTCCGTCGTTCAATATCACAAGCCAACACTCTCATTATAAATAAACTTTTAAATTATTTCAATAAACCAAAGAAATTCTTCAAAAATAATGAACCCCCTCGATTAAGTGTTGCGTGGTTTCTTTCTTCCGATTCGATGCTCCACAATTACGGCTCAACCTCGGAGCAGTATTTAAAAAATCTTCGTGATATTGATCTGAAAATTGGGGAATTGATCAATGGTAAGGGAAAAAAGAAGGGTTTGAAGGATTTAGGTTACTTAGACGATACTGTAATTATTTTAACATCAGATCATGGAAATTATACGGCTTCTAAATGGATAGATATAGCTCCTTATTTCGATCAGATTGGATTGATTCCTTTAAAACCTAAAATACCAGAAGGAAATTTCGATGCGACTTTCGGCTCCCTTGGCTTTTTTACTCTTAAAGGAAACACATGGCAAGAGCGCCCCACTATAGAACAGATGCAACAGTATGGACCAAAAAAAATTGATTTATTCAAAGCATTGATGAACATACCTGGTGTTAAATATCTCTACTATCGGGAAGATGGAAACACCTTCGAGAAAGGCTTAATCCATATTCTCTATAAGGAGCAAAATGACATTTATTCAGCCTCGATTAACTATGAAGGTGATAAAACTAAGTATATATACGAAGAAAAAGATGTTTTTGGATATTCTAAAGATGAAATTGCATCTAAAATTCTTGATCAACAATTCCATTCAATTGATGAATGGTTGAAACACACGTACCATGTCGATTTTCCGATGATTATTGACCAGATAACTCGGCTCTTCCGAAATCCTAATTCCTGTGATATTATGCTCTCAACTTGTGGTGAAACTATTTTCAATTATGAACATGGACGCACAAAAAATGCACATATCCATGGACATGATATCGGACTGCATTCTGCCATGTCTGTTCCCCTCCTAATTAGTGGATCTCAAATCCCTCAAAAAAAGCTTCTTTATGCTAAAAGTGCGGATATCACCCCTACTATTTTAAAACTCCTGGGCGAACCTGTACCATCTAATCTTGTTGGAAAATCTATACTCTGATTATAGCCGATTTTAAATCCCTTTTTTAAAGGCCGTTAACGAATTACAAGATTAACAAGCATCGAACTTACAATCAAATATGTTACTGTCGTCAAGGCATATGAGCCGAATAACGAAGAAAATACCTTAATTAATGTACGAATTTCTTGCCCTTGCTCTTTTTGTAACCGTTGGATCCCTTGGACACATAAAGCCGCAATCCAGACGAGTAATAGCATTTTTGAGATGTCGTAAAACCAAATTGCTATATAATACTCGTGTAAACTGATTAATACTCCGATTACTAGGAATCCAATGAGATGATAGACTGTTAAAGCCAAAAGGAAATAATATCCAATCAATTTTAAACTCGTGCTAACTTCCTTTTCTTTAAATAATTTTGCAACCCCATAATATATTCCCAGAAACGTCCCTATATTGATGACCACTACGAGGACTCCAAAAATGCTTTAATTTAGAAAAAAATCTTTCTTTTAAAGTTACCACTGCAATAATATGAATAATTGTCTTTCATAAGTTTGAAAACTTTAAAAATAAAAAATAAAGTACAATCTTGTAACTCGTGAGGCTGTTATCTGTGAGACTCTTCGTTTATTCTTTCGGAACAATTGAATTCATTGATGGAATAATTGTAGTGGATACTGATCTTAACTATAAAACATTTGAAAAAGAGTATCGGGAAATTTTAAACCAAATCGATAAGGATCTCAAGAAAATCATTAGAAATATTTTTGAAAAAGGAGAATATGAAGTAAAAAATCCTAATATCGAGAAAAAACTGCTTACTTTTTTTGAGAAATTAGAGCAATATGATAATCCTTCTTTTAAATTCATGGATACCTTACAACCTCCCAAAGAGAAGAGTAGTCCCACTCCTTTACCCGATTTAGAAGAATTGGAAACGAATCTGGAAGAAGAACCAGATATACTCGAAGAACCACCCATCATCGATTCGCAAATACCTTTAGATAAAGAATCCTTTCAATCATCAATAGTATCTGATGTTTCAGAACCTAAAATGGTCGAAACATCCGATGATTTACCTCTACCACAGGATTCAGATACATTAACCCCTGCCGACTTACAAGATGCTTTATCTTCCATGGATCTTGATGAAACTATAGAAGAACCTCCCATTATTGAAGAAGATCTCGAAGAAATTCCTGTTTCTGACGTTGAAGCGCAGGCAACTGGAATCATTAGCAGCTTTATTGTACAAATGACCGAAGAAGCCGAATTTAAACTAGATCATGATTGTAATATAAAAAAGGCTGAAAGTACTGGAAAAATTCTCTTGAAAAACGCAGGGCAGAAAGATCGTATTTGGGATATTAACTTAAAATTAGGAAATATTAAATCCACTTCCTTGAAAGAGGATATTTTCCATATCAACGAACTCGCTCCAGGGAAAGCATGGGAAAAAAGTTATAAAGTTAAAAAACAAAAGGCACTACCAATTTCCTTCTCAGAGCGCATTGATACCTTCACTGAAATCCCTGAAGAGATTCACACCCTCATTCCAAACCAAAAAACTACCGTTGAATTTAGTTTTGAAATCGAAAATACAGATAAACATGATATAATTAATCTAAAAATGGAAAAGAAACTTCCTAAACAATTCACAGATTTAAAACTTGCTAAAGAACTTCCTCCGAAAACTGAGTTTAAAATCCAAGATCACGTGTTACTCTGGAAAATTTTGAATTTAAAGCCAAAACAAAAATTATCATTAAAAATTCGAGCAATAATCACCCCGACTAGTATAGATCCTGTTAAAACCGGCCCAATTAAAATCAGTTTTACCAAATTGAATGCTTTTTATTCTGATATTCTCCTTGAAGATGTATCGAGTATTAGTAAGAATATCTATTATATTGAAAAAGACGAGGAAGAAAAGAGTCCTAATCAATGGAATTGTAGGTTAATTTTCCAAAATAGGTCTGAGTTTCCGATTTTACTGGAAAGTGCGGAAATTTTTTCAGGAGATATCACATCTGACAAAAAAATAACCGTGTTTCGGGCGATAAATGAAATTATTCGCCCCTCGGACAATGAATGGATATCAAAGGACTGGACGGTTTTTTCTGAAGAGATTCCCACGTTCGGTAAAAAATTACATTTCAAAATTATCCCATCGACTACTAAAACTTTTACTGCGCACTTAACTATTGAAGAAACTGAGTTACCTATTTTATGGGCAGAAGTAAGAAAAGAATATAGCTTGCTAGAGGTTGCTTCTTACACCAAAACGCCTGTCACTATAACTATCACCCTAACCAATAAAGGTGGCGCGGATATTAATGAATTAACAATTAAAGATTTCATCCCTGAAGATTTCATTCCCCCTTCAATCAATGATATAAAATTATATTTGGATGAAACTGAAATTAATAAAACAAACCAAAAACTCGAATTATCTATTAAACGAATACCTGATTCTGATGACGAACATCAACCCCACCAGATTATTTTTCAATTATTAAATTTGCAAGACAGCATAGGACCCATTAAGAAAAATTCTACTTTTAAAATTCAGTATTCTGTTTCCGCCATTAATCCTCCCCCCGAAAAAACTTACAGTTTTCCGGTTGCCATTACCTGTAATACCTATCCTAAAGGAGCTTCCCTAAACATCACTCCCGATATGGTCGAAAATTCGGAAATCACTGTCACTCACGAACGGCGAAAACTCACTATCGGAAAATCCGTCTTCCCAGGTGCAGAAGAAGGGGAATATGAAATCACAATAATCTTCAAGAACCGGGGAAATACGGAAATTAAAAACGCAACTATCTCTGATCTCGTTCCAACTAATTTTCGAGTCTTAACATCTACACCTGAAGCAAATATCCAAGAAACAGAAACTAAAATCCTATTAGAATGGCAATTTAACACGATTAAACCAGGCGAATCCATTGAAATATCTTATAAGATTAAAGGGTCTGGTGAGTACAAAACAAGTGACGCCGAAATCCTATATAAAGCATGAGAAAATTATTTTTCTATAACTACGATACTAGTAAGATTCTCTTTTATGCTAAAATATTACAGATTTGTTCCAAAGTTAC
>SUPS01000218.1 GCA_005191415.1 Candidatus Helarchaeota ASGARD archaeon Hel_GB_A | reverse complement strand
TACAAGAATATTATTCGCCAAATTAAACGTTGCAATCAAAAAATTAAAAACTTTTAAATAAAAAAATCTATTTTCAATACAAAACCTTCTTATGATATCTTTCAAATTTATAGTTTGAATTGAAAGGCATAGGAAGAGCCTATGCAAAGAAGAAAATAAGAATTATGCGTTGATAAGTGGGTTTCATGACAACATTATACGATGTTCCTGCAGAATTATTAATAAAAAGACTTGCAATGGAATTGAAAGAAAACTATGAGAAAATAAAACCTCTACCTTGGGCAATTTATGTTAAAACAGGTGTATTTAAGGAAAGATCTCCGACAGATCCTGACTGGTGGTATATAAGATGCGCTAGTCTCCTCCGGAAAATATCTTTGCATAATTACATTGGAGTTTCACATTTACGAGGTATATACGGCGGGCGCCAACGGCGAGGGGCAAAACCAGAACACGCAAGGAAAGGAAGCGGGTCTATAATAAGACACTCACTCAAGCAATTAGAAGAAGAAGGATTAGTAGAAACGGTTAAAGGTAGAGGTAGGAGAATTACTCCTAAAGGGCAATCCCTTTTAGATCGCCTTGCGCATGAAATTAAATTGAAATTACAAAAAGAAATACCAGAATTGAGTAAATATTAATTTGGTTATTAATTTCTGGAAGTTAGATTGAAATGGATGATGAAGAATTAGAAGAAATTCGTCGTCGGAAACTGGCTCAACTTCAAAGTCAGGCTCTTGAAGCGCAAAGGCAACAAGAAATGCAAGAGGAAATTAATGCCCAAAAACAAGCCATCTTAAGAAAGATTTTAAGCCCTGAAGCAAGAAGTAGGCTCGCGAATATCCGAATGGCACGCCCAGAATTTGCGGCTCAACTGGAACTTCAGATGATACAACTCGCTCAAAGTGGGCAGCTTTCGAGACTTGGACCTTTACCCTTGAGTGATGAACATTTTAAAATGATCTTATCCCGCTTATCAGGGAAGAAACAAGAAATTAGAATAAGACATATCTAGAGTTGTAATTTATGGCACGGAATAAGCCACTGGGAAAGAAATTGAGATTGGGACGAGCTAACAAGCAGAACCGCTCAATTCCAGCTTGGATCATTGTTAAAACACGGGGTCGTGTTCGAACACATCCAAAGCGACGTAGATGGCGTAACCAAAAAATTAAACCTTAACTAACTAAATTAACTACTCCAACGGGAGGTTACTTTAATGCCAAGAGGTAAAAAGAAGAAATCGAAAAAAGAACCAACCTTAAATGAGGAAATTGAGGAATCCGAGAGCGAGGAAACCGAAAACTTAGAAAATTTATCTGAAGAAGAGTATGAAGAAGAAAAACCTAGTGAAGATGAAATTCTTGAGGAAGATACTTCAATAGAAGAAGAAATAATCGAAATTGGAGAAAAAGAAGAAGAACTAGGGAAAAAATTCAAAGAAATTCCAACAATGGAGGAGGAAATTGGAGAAATTCTGGAAGAACGATTATATACTGTGAATCTTGGCAGGGTTTATTCAGCACCTCGTGTTAAAAAACGCGCTAAACGCGCCGTCAATGCTATTCGCGATTTTGTTATTCGGCATATGAAACCCGAAGGGATTATAATTGATCCCTTATTAAATGAAAAGATATGGAAAAGAGGAATTGAAAAACCTCCTCGAAAAATTCGAATCCGAGTGACCAAAGATCGTGAAGGACTTGCGATCGTGTATCCTGTAGATTAAAAATTTTTACTAATTTTTTTAAAAACTATTCGTCATTTATCTTATTCTTTATAGAACTACCAATAACGAGTTAGGATTATCATGTTAAAGGAACTCTTAGAGAATATTTATTTAATTCCTGAAAGAGAATTTGATGCAAATATGTATCTGATAATTGAAGACAATGAAAATCTTAATTTAATTGATACAGGAACTGGCTTGAACGTTACTCAAACGATAAAAGATATTAACGCACAATTTGACATTAATAAATTAAAACGAATCATCTTAACACATTGTCATATTGATCATTCTGGTGGTCTGCATCGTTTAGCTAAGAAATTTGCCCCTGAAGTCGTTGTCTATGAAATAGAAGCCCCATATATTGAAATGGGAGATACAATTGTAACAGTAGCGAGTTTCTTTGGGGTAGATTTTCCTCGAACTAAGGTAGATGTGTATCTGGAGAACGATTCAGTTTTAGATTTTGGTGATTTAAAATTCTCCGTATATAATATGCCAGGACATACTCATGGAAGTGTCGTGTTTTATGAACCACAAAGAAAGATATTAATCAGTGGCGATGTAGTTTTTCCACAGGGGTCATTTGGACGTACTGATTTTCCAACCGGGAATGGAGCTCAACTTGTAGAATCATTGAAAAAAATCTCAGAATTAGATGTGGAAATGCTCTTCCCCGGTCACATGCCACCCATTATGAAAAATGCCAATGAGAATAATAAAAAGTCGTATCAGATGGGAAAAATGATGCTTGAGCAAGGGTTTCTTTAATAAGGGTTATTTTGAATTCCAAAAAGGGCGAGTCTTAATGAATTGCTTTTCTGCTTCGATTATAGCTTGAATAAACTCATATTCGTTTTTGTAAGGCAAGCCTAATATGCGGGTAGCGGTTGTTGGACCGATTCCGTAGCCAGCCATAGCAATTATAGCTTTCTTTCCATATGATAAGACTAAATTTGCACTTTTTTGGGCGCGTTCAAATATATGAGCGTCCTCTTTAGATAGTTTTTTTCCAGTCTCTATTAAATGGAAAATACGCCGTAGGTTGATTCCTTCTAAGGGAAGAACTGCTAAGAATCTTGATTGACAATTAGGACATTCAGGCTTTTCTGGTAAGAGCTTTATTGTTCTAATAGAAGAGTATTTACGGCAGTACATACAGAAAAGTTTAATTTGACGGTTTAATAAACGCTCTCGGACCACTTTTTGAATTTGGTATTGGGTACGTTCGGGAATGATAAGGTCGCGAGGGGAAACCCATTGAATTATGGGTATTGCAAGAGGGGATGGTTTCAGATTTTTCTTATAGAGGATTCGAACATCTATTTCTCCATTTTTAATTCGTTTTAAAATTTTTATAGTTGTTTGAATATCTAATTTTTCATGTTGAACGGTGCGCATTGTTTCTCTATAAACGGGAGTATCTTTGAAAAATTGAATAAATCGCGAAATATTGACATCTTTATAACGAGCCTCTTTCTTAATAATCCCGAAATATTTTGCAGTATGAAAGAAGCGATATCTAAACATAGACGTTCTCTTTAGAGTGATATCAAGAATAGATTCGACATGATTTGTATCAATTGTCATTAGGAGATCCCGAATTTCATGTAGGTTAAGAATTCGCGGAAATGAAAGAGTTATTCGATAAGGATCAATACGCATGCCTATAACGGCACCTACTCGGGAAGATAGTAATGCCGCAATGATTCTACTAAGCGTTTCGTTGACACGCGTTCCAAAACAAGCATGTATCACTATGTTTTTTTCTAATTCTTCAATGTATATAGTTTTATGATCAGGAATTGGTATATGATTTTTCACATGTTCTTTTAAGGTATTGAGAAGGATTTCTTTTGCCGTGTTTGTGATTGGATAGTCCTCAAGTATGGGAATGGAAGTTTGTCGTTTAATAAGAGCTTGTGCAATTTGTGCGCGGAGGCGACCGACCTCTTGAGCAATCGTATATGGAACAGGAATTAATTCTCCAACCCAAGAGGGAATACCGCTTTTAGAATCTTGAATTTCAGCGACCTCAATTTTTTCTTCATCTATTGCTAATATTTTCCAAGGTCTTCCTTGGATAATAAAGACAGAATTTAACTTGCAATGTTCAATAACAAATTCTTCATCTAGAGTCCCAATCGGGCGAGATCGTCCTATATCAATGATTTTATATTTTTGAACATCTGGGATCATAGTTAAAAAGGAATAATAGACGCGCCAATTTCCCCGGCGGTTATGAATTTCTCCGTTTTGTTCCAAGAAAATCAATTTTTGAAGAGAAAGTTGTTCAATTGTTTTAATAAATAAGGTTTTTTCCAGAGCTTTATAAGGATACGCTCTTGTTATGATTTCGTAGATTTCATCTATAGTCGCTGTTCTTTTATCCATTAGGATTCCAATAACTTGATGAGCTAAGACATCTAAGGCATTTTCATGAAGCTTTACCGGCTCAAGATTTCCCAAAATAGTGTTTTTTGCAATGACCATTGATTCACAAATATCGTCTATTTCATTCAAACAGATGATGGTGCCCTTCGATATTTTGCCAATTTGATGCCCAGAGCGTCCTACACGTTGGGTTAAGCGTGTCACTTGGCGCGGGCTCATGTACTGGATGATATAATCTATAGTCCCAATATCGATTCCTAATTCAAGACTGGAAGTGCAAATAATACATTTCAAATTTTCTCGAAATCTTTGTTCACTTTCAATTCTCACCTCTTTTGAGAGGGATCCATGATGAACTGCGAATTCAAAGGGAGGTTTATACAATTGCAGACGTGAAGCTAGTAGTTCTGCTTGCTGCCGCGTATTTACAAAAATTAAAACATTTTGATGTGCATTCACTATCTCTATAATCTTTTGGATTCTTGCCACATTATCAACAGTGGTCATAAGTCTTTTTGCTAACTTTCTCGTATTAGATTGTGGAATTGGGCTATCTACAATTAATTGAATTTCTTTTTCAAAAGGAACTCGAATTATTTTGACTTGTGATCCTGACCCTTGTAAAAATTTTGCAATGAGTGTAGGGCTCCCAATAGTGGCAGAAAGTCCGATCCGTTGAAAATCAGTCGTAGTCAATTCACGTAAACGTTCTAATCCAATAGCAAGCTGAATTCCACGTTTTGAATCGACTAGTTCATGAATTTCATCCACGATTACCCATTTAATAGCTCGTAAATGTTCTCGAATTCGTTTTCCAGGGAGAATAGCTTGGAGTGTTTCGGGGGTACTGATTAACATATCTGGTGGATGCAGAACTTGTCTTCTTCTTGCTGAAGGTTTTGTATCACCATGTCTAATTTCAACGGATATCCCTAATTTTTTCCCTAAATCTACAATACGTTGGAAGATATCTCTATTTAAAGCACGTAATGGGGTTATATAAAGAATCGCAATTCCTTTTTTCTCATTAGAAGATTTATTCAATTTTAAAAATTGATTAAATACTGGAAATACAGCAGCTTCCGTCTTCCCAGTTCCCGTTGGGGCAATCAAGAGGACATTATTTCCATTTAAAATTTCAATTGTTGCCTTTTGTTGAATATGTGTAGGCGTTTTAAACAATTTTTTAATTTCATTTTGAAGTTTTGGAATAAACAAATTAAAAACTGAGCTATTTTCTGTCATTTCTTTTCTAGTCTTATTAATAAGAAATAGAGGAAATTAAATTCAGACTTCCGTTTCTTCTCGTTCCTCTCCGACCATTAGATAAATAATAACAAAGAGCAGAGTAAAAATGGTTATCCAAATCATACCGTAATAGAGATTGTCATACTCCGAAGAACTAAGAGGAAGGTCCAAGAGTATCGAACTAAGTAGCACTTTCTTCACTTTTTTAATCTATTTCACGGTATTTTAAGAACGATCTTGCAACTACTTTTTAATAGAATTTGGCATTAATTAAAATTTTTGGTATGGTTATTTCGCTTCATCTTTTACGTAGGATTCAAGCTTTCAGTTTTTCAAAAGGAAATTGAGAGAAAAAACGTTAAAATTGTTTCCAATCTCTCATTAGATCGTCATATCTTTCATCTTCTATAGGAATTTCATCGTAAAAATCTAGAGAATCAGCAAGGATTTTTGCGAGCAGATGATAGCACATTTTTACTGTTTTTTTGATAACCACTTTCACATAGAAATCCTCGCAAGGGCAATATAAGTCAGAAAGAATAAGATAATCACGTGTATTGCCAACAACTATCCAAGCAATCCGGTTACTAGGTTTAAAGACATATTTTTTTACACCCTTTTCTAGAACTTTTCGGAGAGCTTTCCAAAATCGCTCACTAAATTCATCTATGAAATATTTTAGGTGTTTAATAGAAAATTGTTTAGTCTTCTTGATTTCTTCCAAATTTTGCTTGAATTCAGTGGAATACATCTAAAAATCTCCAATGTTTCTTAAGTTTTTAAGCGAATCTCTTTAATTTTGCCCAGAGGGGTTCCATCCAATAAGATCGCTTCCGCATCATCTAAATTTAAGCTCTTAGATTTAAATAGGGGACCGAGAAATTGAGAATCTGGTACATTAAAAGGAATACCACCTAATAAATCATTGAACGCGGGTATAATTATAATTTCAGGATTCGATGCTATTTGAATTTTGTATTTTTCTTTGAGAAATGTTAAAGGATCTTTTGCTTTTTTAATGTGAAGATAATTCAAATAAGCGCTTGCTAATTTTCTTTGGTCCCAATGAAGCCGGATCCAAGCAGGTTCATGAATCTTTACGTTAAAATCATCTTGGAATTCAATAACTGGGTGATTATGAGCCATAATCAGAATATCGGCGTTCAGAAGATCCTTTCTGGGCCAAGTATGACCATGGAATAAACCAATTTTAATGGAAGTATCATCTTTAATTAAGGTAAGTAGACAACCCGAAGCAGGATGGATTATAGTATTTCGGGTAGTCAAGCCTTCGATTTGTGCTTCAGAATCATGATTACCTAAAATAATATGAATGGGGATATGTTTTAAACTTTTGAAGAAATAAGGGACAATATGCCATTCCATCGGCGAAATCTTTGGCACACTATGCTTTATATCCCCTAAAATAATTAGATGGGTCGGTTGGACTTGATCTACAATTTTCAAAAGTCTATCAATGAGCCGTTGTGTTTGGGTTTGAGAGGGAATTTGAGCGCCACCTTCAATTAAAGTATGTTCAATTCCTAAATGGAGATCGGCAATGACTACAATTTTTTTGGTTGGAGAGAGTTTTATAATTAGAGCCGGTTCGTTTATAAGCGGTTTAATTGTATTCATTAAATACCACGATT
>SUPS01000217.1 GCA_005191415.1 Candidatus Helarchaeota ASGARD archaeon Hel_GB_A | reverse complement strand
TTGGTGGACGGTGTTACGCGCAACCTTGAAATCGCCCCGTTATGAATTACGGGTCAAAGTACTGCGCGCTCTCGCGAGAGGCGTGACCCCCCCTTACGTCGATGAACTGTACCGCCGCGGACTAGATTGTCTGACTGCAAATTCTTCGAGATCGTCCAATGCAAATGGAAATCCCACTCAGGTGTATGAGACCGCTCAGGGCTACCACTTTAGCTTAATGCAGTTTGATGGCACATCGGAGCTATACCCTGCCGTCTATGAGATGATTGCCCATAATGCGTTAGATTTCTTGCTGGTCGAGTTCCCGAACGGCACATTCTCCGCGTACAAAGCGAAGAATAGTTCGATCGACCTTACCCCTCTCCTCCATTTGGTCGGTGGCAAAGGACACGCCTATGCCTTCCACTTTGAGCCGCAACTCCGCCTATCTGACGAGTTATTCCGCCCGCTGACGGTTCGAGCATTGATTGAGAAAGTGCAGGAGGTGCTTTGAGAATTGCGACGCATGAAATTGTTCTTCATAGTTTTATGTATCGGGCTCCTCAGTTTTTTGATGATTCCAGTTCTGCAGATACATTTACCTTCCAGATCCTTCCAAGGAGCTGGTCCCCGAGCAGATTCGCGATTACAAGTGATGGGGTGGGGCGATAATCCAGCCGACCCCTTCCATGTTAGTTTAGACTATTTTTACACGAATTGGAGCGACTATTTTAGCGAGTATGAGACGCGATATATTGCCTTTGACCTTCAAGCGTATGAAATTTACTTTATCCTGCTTGATCCCGCCAGCTTTTGGTATCTGGAGTTGTATGACGATTCCGAATTCTCCATTTTGCTGGGAACCCCGTATTATGTCTATTATGGGAAGGTGTTTCACGAATATCTCTTCTTTTCTCCGAACCGAACCGGCACATACTACATCAAACTTCAGAGAGAGACCCCCTTCTTAGACCTCACCTTTGCAGTCCTGACCGCCGATTCGTACAGCTTCAACACCTCGCGCGTCGTTATCATAGGGCGGGATACGCACCCGATCCAAATCTTCCAATTCGATACACCGGGAGGAAATTTCTCCTCATCTACCGCGGCACTCTATGCCTATATCGAACGGGGGTGGAACTATGTCGTCTTCCCAGAAGCCTACAACCAATTTCCCACTGAAGGTACCTTTCCCCTCGGGTCAGGTTCATATGGCGTGGTGATCGAGGAATCTTGCGAGTTTCTGCTTACATCGTATCCCCCGAGGAATTCATCTCAAGAGGACCCTGCTAGTGACCCGCCTGAAAATTCGACAGAGGATGATATGAATATAAGTTCAATCTTAGATAACGTTACTCCTGTATTCGGGATTGGGATTCTCGTCGGGATCTTGGTCATCTACAAGATGAAAAAACCCAAATAAGATTTTGGAGGTCAGATTGAGAAAAAGAGAACTGTGAAAGCGTAAAGGAGAATGGAATGAGATGAAGATGAGCGTTCTGAAGCCGACTAGTTCTATAGAGGTCTGCGATAATCAATTGGTTTTGGAGCAAGTGTTCTATCGCATATACCAGAGTAGAATATGGACTTTAAAAAAGATGAGATTAGAAGGATTGAGAAGACGAGACCAGACCAGACCGAAAGGAGGTATGTTATGTATGAGTGAAATATTCTACTCTGAGGTGCAAGGCTTACGTGCCTTGCTCAGTAATGGACTGCGATTGAGACAGATCTATGAGATCTGTGTGCCGACAGGGGATTATAAAGAGCATCTGCTCCAGACGATTCCGCACGGCTACGACCAGTATCGCCTTATTTCTGGTGCTGAATTTAATTCGTTGGAAGAACTGGTGACCTCGCTCCAGACAATGCGGCTACCCTACAGCCTACTCTTACTGGATATCAGTGAATTACTCTACCTGGACGCTCTTAAGGATGCCGTTACACTAAAGACCTGGCTGAAGAGGCTATATGCCACTTTGAGGACGCTCATTAAGCTGGGGACCACTTGCGTCCTGTTCACCAATTACATCTACCATGACTTGCTGGCCCAAGGGATCGATAGAGCGGATGTTATCCAGATACATATCGGTCCGAGCAAGGTCCATCCCTACTATTGGGAGGCTCGGATCATCGACCCGCAGGAGCCGACGCGCCGATGTTCGCTCTTTCGCCCATTTATCGACGATATCCCTTACCTTTTCCATTAAGGGGCGCAAGATTCAGAGCCCCCTCCTTCCCCTTTTTTTATGCCTTCGTATTTCGTGAAAGGAGATTTAAAAGGAGTAGATCAAGAGTATGATAAAAGCGACAAGAATGGAATTCCATCCCGATAGGTTCAAAAAATTCTTATTGGAGCGAATCTTGACTGAAATCATCGCGTGTGAGAGACATACCAGGAATGAGCATACCTATCTCACGGTCCTCGGACGACTAATGGAGGAGTACTACCTGTTGCAGATCCGTTCTGATGATGAAATTTTCGAGGATTTGCAAATCATCCATCTTTCCCCTGAACTCGGCGAACTACTTTGCAAGACGCGGCTTTCTTCTCAACGCAACTTAGCCGATAAAACAGAAGTAAGAATTTGAAATTAGAAAGATCCCCTCATACATTTATTAAGAGGAAAATAAAGCCGTATTATCAATTAGGTGATCAGTGATGGGCGAGGAATGCCCCCTTAACGCGATTTTGCACGACTGGGGATATCAAATCAATGCCGCAACCCACAGCATCCACTTTGAAGAGGAGGTGGGAACCTTTGAAGTCAGCCTAAAGACAGGCGAAATCTTTCTCATACCAACCCAATGCAAGGATTGTAAGCGTGTGAATTGCCTTGACCGTAAACGTCCCGTCTGTATTAACCCTTGTGATCAAGAGTTCTTTGGATGGACCAATACGGCTTTGACTCAATTCGAGCTATTCCTCCTCGCAAAGATCTTCGCCTTACGCCAGTATTTTCGGACATCGGATCCAACCCCCTATGCAGACTATTACCTCGAACACCAATTCATCGCAGCCACCCTTTGCGTCCTCCAACCGCACATCGGGATTCAACGGCTCCTCCAGCGTTGGGACCAGAAGGGACGCGACTGCCACCTCGCCCGACACATCGCAGAGCTGCTTGACTATTATGGGACTGAACTACTCCCTCAATTAAAGAATTTCCAAACCACTGCCCTCCATATCCTGAAGAATTATTATTTCGAGAAAGAACGAAATGTTCATGCAATATACCCCTGGTTCTAATCCTTCGATTGTTTTGATTCACGAAAACATTTGAGGCATACCCAATCTCCAAGTTTAATATCATATGTAATTCCTTCTTGATCCGCATCCGCATTCAATGCATCCGATTCACGCCAGTAAATCACCTTCTTAGATGATTGTTCTTTTTCCATTTTTCTTTGAATTTTTTGGAAATACTCTTTCAAGGCTTCAAGTTCATCCTTTTCAATGGAGAGGTAAGTTAGAGATTGGATTTCAAGTTGAATGAATAATTCATACAAATTGGATAATTGTTCGCTGGACAAGTTTTCAATATCTTCCTCAATTTCCCGAATCTCTCGCAGAAAATCCTCGTCCTTCTTATCTTTCGCATTTTGAATAAAGGATTTGATTTTTTCTACGATGTTAGTGGCATCCTCCTCAAGATCGCCCAAACTAGAGGAGATAGTGGTCAAAGATTCGAGAAGATCTGTTTGATGATTCGCAAAGAGGTCCCTTACTTGGGAGATTAATTCCCTGATGTTCTTGAAAATGCCGACTCCACTTATAAATATCGAGCCCGTAATGATACACATTTTCGCAATGGTCTTTCCTACCTTTTTTGCCTTGTCCCACACAGTTATTTTTTCGACCAAGGGTGTGCGTATGATTTTTTTACAACAGGGGCAATAAAAATGGTAATAGAACCAATCCGCATGCCCTTCTTTCTTGTGCCTGATGAAAAATTTGATGGGGCATATTTTGACATTATGCCGAAGCATTAGGTTTAATTTTCGGTTCATCTCTTTTATCGCATTTCCCATACAAATAATTTGATGGGCCAACCCCATCAGGTTTTCCTCCTTGGGTGCATATATGTCGAAGGTAATCTTTGTAGGAGTAAGGTTCGTGTCGATAAGGAGAGGTTCTTTGTTTTTCGTCTGTCCCATAAATAAGATAGTACTTTTGCCAATGCTTTTCGGCAACAGATCAATCTTATTTGCAAAAAGGTCTTGTATTTCAGCGATTTTAGGATTCATTACCTCATATTCAACTATTCCATGTTCCTGTGATTTTAATTGTTTGATCTCATCTGGTGCTAACTCTTTTCCTTCGGTATATAGGCACCGATCGATCGGATACGGCGCCATCGTTTCTGTTTGGATCTTTCCGCCTGGATCGGAAAATTGAATTGTCGCCCCGATTTCATCCCCCTTCTTGCACGATTCAGTACACTCAATATAAAACATGGCAGTTCCAAATTTGTCTGGTTTAATTGTGCCTATTTCGGCAATTTCTTGAGAATCTTTACTAATTTTTAGGGAAGAAGGGAGGTGTAAAAAAGCTTTAACATCATTTATGGCAAGGCTCGGATGCTTATTTTCTATTCTAACATAAAACTGAAATCTATCTTTTAAAATCTTTAATTTTCGCATGATTTTGATTGGAAATTTCTTTGAAAATTTCTTTGGAAATCTTGGAAAGGATGTAATGTATTTCTCATCAATTAAATATTTTCCCACTTTTTTGGCGGTCTCCAAGTCATATCCCAAAGTTACAACTAATCCAAATAAACTCATTTCATCCAAACGATCGTCTTTCATCGCTTGCTCTCCCTTCACCTTTAACGTTGGTATTTCATTTGGGAGATAGTCACCAGCATCGCTTAATAATTCAAAGTAATCTCTTGCCTCATCCATGTCTAACTTCAGATCCCGTATCAACTCTCTCGGTTCTGAATACTCCCGCTGATTTTGGTATTCATGTTCTAGAATCGCCCTTATTTGATCTGCCATAATTTTAATTTCATTAAGAAAGGCTCTCAAATTTTCTCCTTCTAATACAGTGGCGAATCGACTAGACCGTCCCTTTAAAGGATTTCCAGTTAGATCTAATCTTTCGAGCTTAGTCAAATCAAGTATTGCTCTCGGGATAGTCCTTAATTGATTATTTTCTAAATTTAGATCTTCGAGCAATTTTAGTTTAAGGATTGGCTCCGGGAGAGTCTCTAACTTGTTCGAATAAATATATAGGGTTTGGAGGGATTCTAGCTGCCCAAAGGACTCCGGGAGAGTCGTTAGCTGATTACCCCACAAAATTAGTATTAGGAGCGATTTTAAGTCGCCAAAGGACTCCGGGAGAGTCTCTAACTGATTATCCCCTAAAACTAGTGCTTGGAGCGATTGGAGGTTGCCAAAGGACTCCGGGAGAGCCCTTAACTGATTCCCACCCAAACTTAGTACCTTTAGCGATTTTAGCTTCAGTATAGGCTCCGGGAGAGCCCTTAATTGATTACCCTTCAAATCTAGTAATTGGAGCGATTCTAGCTGCCCAAAGGACTCCGGGAGAGCCCTTAACTGATTACCCTCCAAATATAGTACTTGGAGCGATTCTAGCTGCCCAAAGGACTCCGGGAGAGCCCTTAACTGATTGTGTGGGATATGTAGATCTTGGAGTGAAATTAGGTTGCCAAAGGACTCCGGGAGAGTCGCTAGCTCATTATTATTCAAATATAGGAATTGGAGTGATTTTAGCTCGCCAAAGGACTCCGGGAGAGTCGTTAGCTGATTCCAACTCAAATCAAGCTCTTGAAGAGATTTCAACTGCCCAAAGGACTCCGGGAGAGCCTTTAACTGATTATTAAAGATATATAATTCTTGGAGCGATTTGAGGTTGCCAAAGGACTCCGGGAGAGTCTCTAACTGATTCCCACCCAAATCTAGTGCTTGGAGCGATTTTAACTGAAGTAGCAAGTCAAGTATTTGCTCTATGTTTTCCCATAATTCGCATTCATATAGCCCTAATCCGACGATCCTGTCTTCTTCGACTTGAACACCTACGGTGTGCCACTCAATTTCATTTACACGAGGTATGGATTTGCCGATTAATCGCTCTAATTCTTGTAAGACTTGGGCTTCTTCTGACCGTAGGTCATCAATTTTGCTCATTTTTCCCCTTCCTTTTCATCTTTTTTTTCAATAACTTTATTAAAGTTAAAAACCCTTTTTTATGGTTAAAGGGAGGATTAACCTTTTTTACCTCGCCTCTTTTGTCTTTGGCTTTCGTATCATGAGTTTTATTAATAACATCTTGTCTTTTTTGAGTAATAAGAATAAATTTTGTTGCCAGTATCTTTTTATCACTTAGCAATTCTTTAAGTTTCCTAGATCCAGCAAAATTTCCTGCGCGTGAATCTATGAGTCTATCAAGTGATTCTATATCAAGATTCAAAGGAGATATTCTCCTAGGAAGATCCGTTTCCTCAAATACACGTGTTATCATACCAAAAGTTAGTTCCAATTTGATCCTCCAGCCATCTGGAAAATGATTTTATGAAAAAATTTCGTTTAAAACCTCTTTTCTATTGAGAGAGAGGCTTATGAAATTTATTTAAAGAGCTATTGAGCTCGAAAAAAATTTAAAATTTTCGCCTTCTTATTTAGAAGGCGAAGTGGAAGAATATTGTAAAGGCGAAAATTAGATGAAAATCACCTGAAGTTTCCCTTAATTTGAAGTAAATTTAACCCAAAGACATCAGTCACTTTATTATCTGGTCTGTTAGGTTATTTAAATCTTATACTCAAGAGAGGGGTCTGATTTGATAGGATTTCTATAGGAAGGTTATGATAACCATCTTACCCGACATATCGCAAAGTTGATTGAATATTACGGGATGAAACTTCTTTCTCAACTAGAAAATTTTCAAAATGATGCCATAATCATAATAAATATTCATATAACTAACCTCTAGTAAATATAATGAATTGAAGAATCGGCTATATGTCTTGCATTATCTTATTTCAACCTCAATATCTTGCGTTAAAATTACCTACCTCCCTAATGCAAGATTTAAATGGAGAAAATCT
>SUPS01000216.1 GCA_005191415.1 Candidatus Helarchaeota ASGARD archaeon Hel_GB_A | reverse complement strand
CGTTATAGATATGCAAGATGAAATGAGATACGATAATGTGTTATCTTACTTTGAAAAAATAATTTCGGTTTTACGAGAGTACAATCAATCGCCCAATATTGTTGTTTTTATGCATAAAATTGATCCTGATATCGAACATAACTCTAATATTCAACTATTTGTAAAAGATATAACTAAAAAAGTGAAAAAATTAGCTGGTGACTTCAATGTTGCTTTTTTCCAAACTTCGATTTTTAAGCGGTGGACGATTATTTCAGCCTTTTCGTATGGAATCCGTACTTTGTCTGCAAAAAAATCCTTAATTAAATTATCGGACTATTTAGAAGGATGGGCAAATTATTTTGGAGCCACATCACTTTTACTTATGAGTTCAGACGATATTATAATTGGAGATTTTTCAAAAGATGATAAAAGTGCAACCATATTGAATCAATATCTTAACGAATTACTTAAAATATACTCCGTTTCTCGGAAACCAGTTGTATTAAGAATGAATGGAGATCTATTAACATTAAATTCATTTGATGTTGGAAAATTGACCCTTTTTTTAATAAAATATACAAATAACCCTCAAATTACTGAAAAAGATTTTACTAAGCCGATTCCTTTAGAGAAATCTAATGAGTTTGAAGATTTGTTATTAAATTTCTTTCAAAAGGTCTAACAATCGAAAGAATAAAATAGTAAAAGTAATGAGAATGAAATATTTAAGGAAATAAAGAAATTAGAAAAAACTCATAGAAGGAAAGATAGGAAAATGATGAGCATAAAGAGGTTTCATGAGAAGATTTATTCACTTTTAGTTCCAGATCTTATTCGACCAGAAAAAATTAAAGACTTAAAAGATATGGACATAGATATCATTAAAGGAATTCAGGATTATGCGGATATCATAAAGAGCAGTAAATTAAAAGTTAAAAAAATTAAAGATCTTGCAAAGTTGAAGATTGAAAAAGCCCGGGAATTTGCTGAGGAGCACGATATTAATCCAACTCTTATTGAAGAATGGATAACTATCGCCAAATTGATAATGCGAGCGGATAAATATCGAGGTGAAATTGCTAAAAAGGTCATGTTACTTGGAATTGATAATGCAGGAAAAACTGCAATTTCTAAAACATTAACAATAAAATATCGAGGTAATTTACAAGCATTCGGACAAATGTTAAAGGATCTCTTACCGACGAAGGGCGCTGTTCAAGATCGTTTAAAAGTTTCGAATGTAAATGTAATGTTATGGGATCTTGGGGGACAACAGCAATATAGAAAAGTTTATTTAGAAGAACCAGAGCGATTCTTTTTCGATACAAGTGCCGTAATGTATGTTATTGATATTCAAGATGAAGAACGATTTGATGAATCTATTGATTATTTAGAACGGATTGTTAAGATATTTCACTTCTTGAAAGAAAACCCATACTTTATGGTCTTATTCCATAAATACGATCCGGAGCTTGAGATGGAACCAAAATATCAAATATTTATTAAAGATTTAACGAAACGAATTTCAAAAATACTCACTGATGCAAATATTAAGTTTCAAATGAGAAAATCATCGGTATATAATGATTTGACAGTTTTCAATGCTTTTACCGAATTAATTCGTATCTTTGCTAATGTGGATGTTCAAGATACAATTAATCACATTCTTGAGAAGCATGCAATTATAACAGGATTAGATAATTTGGTACTCTTTGATTTATCAGGCGTACGAGTTGGCGAATACTGTCAAAGTAAAGAAATTAGTGAGCTGATTACAGCATTAACCATTCAAAATCTACAAATGTTAGTAATGGAAGATGAACAAGTTTTAGTTGAATTTGAAGGGCAATATTTCAGTGCGGTACCTGTATATCTCGATGGAAAAACAATTATTTTATCAAGTATTCACGGAGACCCATCAGTTAAAGAGAAATTAAGTCAAGAAGTCCCAACTGAACTCGAACCATGGCTTGAGAGTTTAATGGAATAATGGAAATTCACTAATAAGGAGTATTCCTATAAATGGAATCCATTGATTTCTTTTTTTTAATCAATTTCATTGTTTGGATAATCATTGGATATGGAATTTATAGGAAATTTTTTGTTTCGATCGAGGAAATTTTATCTACTACAGAAATCAAAAAAAGTCGTGCTGTTCAATATCGAGCGGACCAGATAAAAGCCACGTCAAAAAATTTAATGTATTTTTGCCTAATTTTGAGCATAGGGGTAAATTTAATAATACTTCAGATATATTCATGGTTTTCCCTTATTTGGCCTTCATTTTCTTATAATTTTTTCCTATTTAGTGCAATATTTACTTTAATTTTTTATTCAATTGGAGAATTAATGTATTTTTCAGAGAAAGAAAATGAGGCGGAAACGCCTTACCATAGAATAATACGGAAAATTATCCGAAAAATAGTCGAAAAAGTAAAGGGTAAATCAGAGGCGGTCATTGTATTTTGTGTATTATTCTACTTAATTCCAACTCTAATCTTATTTTACGGGCTAAAATTTGACTTTTTATTCTCAATCTTTCTTGTGTTCATGATTTATCCATTAATTATCGTAATATATTTCATAAGTTATACCATTTTTAGATTTCTTACATCTTTTTTATTTCTACACAACATAAAGAATGTTGGTTTTTTGGTGGGTATAGCATCTATTGGTACAACCATTCTTTTTGAAGTATCCTTAATTATTCAGAATTCAGACCTCATTTTCTTTTCATTATTAGCATTTTTAGGGATTTTAATATATGGTATAGTTAAAGAGCTAAGATATCGTCCCCTTGAATTATCCCACATTATCGATGATATAATGCGTCCATTTGAGTATGTCCATGGATCTTTTCTACTCGTTGGATTTGGATTGTTTTTCTTTTTGGCAAATCAATTATTTAAAAGTGTTAATTTCATCATGATTCCAACAGGGTTTGCTTCCTTCATAGAAACCCTCATCTTAATCGCAAGTTTTCTTCTACCCATATTTTTGTGCATGATCATTTTAAGTAAAGCAAAATCGCACTCTCGAGCGTTGGTCGTAGCACTTACAAGAGATTCGATGAAATTGAACGCTGCAATTAAAGCACGCTATATTAATGATAGGACATTAATTGAAACCATTGAAAAAAGCATTAATAAAGGCTATATACGGCCTGAATATACACCAAAGTTATATCGATTATTAAAGAATGAAGATGTGCATATCCGAAGAAAAGCCATTATTCTCCTTAGAAAAATTACAGAGGATGATCGATTCAAATCGGTCAGTATCGTCCCACATCTATTAGAATTTCTCAAATCGGATAAAATATGGACAGTACGGTTGGAAGCAGCCGAATCTTTGACACAAATGATGAATATATTGCCTCAAATTGAAATCAAAAATGTGTTAAAATTCCTCACAGAATTAAAGCCAGATAAAAACCGCTATGTTCGATGGGGAATTATTAAACTTCTCTGTAGTATTGCACTCTCAAGAGAAGAGGCAATTGAAGAAATTTTACCCTTTTTGCTAAAGGGATTAGAAGATGATGAGTGGAGCGTAAGAAAAGGGACTATTGAATCTTTTAATCAATTGAGTGAAAATTTTCCGGACTATATTCCAAAGATGCTAGAAAAATCATTAGAGTTACTGACAGATGAAGATTTAGATATCATTAAAGAAGTATTCAAGATAATTCAGAAAATTACTGGCATTGAAGTGAATTCTGATAATCTTCAATTACTTAAGGATCAAATTTCTGAAAAAATCGGACCAGAGTTCTCTTTTGACATTAAGCTTCTAGAACAAGCCCTAGAACGGATAAAGGAAATGGAAAAACCCGCAAAGTTTGTGTTTAAAAAAAGTGCGCTTCCACGACAATAAAGAAAAATTCAAATTTCAAGAAATTTACCAAATACTTGAGGGGTTACGCGTCTTATTGTAATATTTTCCTTAGATTTTGTAACAATAATTAGACGTATCAAATATTTCTCTTTCTCAATTTCGGAGGGTTCGATGAGACTATATTTTTGGTCATGTGTTTTTAAAGCTAATTGATAAGCTTCAGGCACCCGCTCAAAACGTAAAGAGACCTTTTCTGGAATTTGAATGACAATATTTCCCAAGTAAGAGTTGTAACAGAAAAAATTTGTAAAATAAATTGTCTTTTTTTCTCTCAATGTCTTCTGCTCTTTTGTTATATGTAAAAGATCCATCCAAATTTTGAGGGAATTAGGTAAATTTTTTCCAGTTAGCCATTTTTTATTGATTTTGAATGGTAGAGGTTCTTTAATCATTTCATTAACTTTTACAAGTTGCTCTATTTTTTGCTTATATAAGTCGATATCTTCTTTATTTTTCAGAGTATAAGCTAAATCTAATATTTTTTGTAATCCAGAAGTTAAGGGGGCACTATCGAAAGACCCTGTTGCATAATAACTCCGTTTGATTTTAGAAAAAATAGAATCGGCAAGATGAATCCGCTTTAAATTGAGAGCAATTTCGAATGCTTCATTATATAAGTGAATTGCGACATCTGGACGCCCCATCATATAAAAATTATCTCCAAATTCATTCATTATTATTAGGGCTTCCTGTTCATCCTTCTCAATAAGTTTATGTACTTCATTCATAATTTCTCTAGCTTGTTCTACATCGCCCATCAAAAATTTTGCAATAGCAATTCCTCCTAAGCTCATGATATTATATCGAGGTAAATTATATTGTTCGCTAAGTAATCGAGTTATATCAAAGTGACGAAGTGCTGTTTCATATTGGTTATTATGGAGTAATGAAAGACTTTTGAGATAATTAGAGATAACAATATTGGTTTGTTTTCCAGCGATTGTACTAAATATAGCACTTTGGTTGAAATGATCAATAGCATGGTTTAATTCATTTAGATCCGTATGGCAAATTGCTGCTAAAAATTCGAAATTTGCAATCATTTTTGCAAGATAAACTTGAAATTGAAGTTTCCTCCGCTCTCTTAACATAGCAGAAGCTAATAAAAAAGTATTGCTGAGTATGTTGAGTGTCTGATGAATAATTTTTGAGGCTTTTTCCATTTCATCTTTGGCAAGAGCTTTCTGAACGATATTTAAATTTTGTACTACAAGTTTCATCTCATCAAGAAAAGGAACGAGATCTTGAATTGGTTTCAGTTGAGGTGGCTGTAAATTGTGACCTTTAACATAAAGATTGATGAGGGATAATTCTACTTTCGGTAATTGGTTAATTTCATCAGATATTTCTAAAGGAGAGGCAAAAGAACTGCTCGCAGCACTAATAGCTTTTTCTATTAACCAAGATAATTGTTCTCCAGGGTGGGTATCATGTTGTTCTAAGGCTTGTTGCATCTCGATATTGATAATTTTTTTACGAATTTTATTAAAATAGGTTCTAATATTTTTATCTTTTAAATCACTGATGAATTCAAGGACGAAACTACTACAGGGGAGAATTTTGATATCTTTGAAGTAATCTTGGACTAGCTGAATGAGATTAAAGTCATCTGAAACAATTGTTACAGGACGATAGTTCTCATCATCATTCAAACTTAATGCTAAGGAGATTAATGATAAGCTTGAATCTTTTAGAGTTGAACTTTTGATTTTCTTCTTAATATTCATAACTAAATCATTTGTTATTTGGAAAATTCGTATATTTTTAAGGAGATCGTAAATTATATTTTCAGGTACTTTAATTTCGGGAAGAATTTGGTCAGTTAAAAAAATAGGAATCCCATATTTAACAATTTCATTTAAATAGGTGAAAGGGCGATTATTTTTCTCAATTTGATATAAAAAATCGAAAAAATTCGCGTCAACTATATAACTCCCAATTTTTTTCTCTTCATCAGTCTTCATTACAAGATCTAGTGAAGTAACTTTCGCTTTTTCTAGAGTTTCTTGGGCATCTTTGTGAAATGATTCAACTATTTTACAAATAATTGCATACGTTTTTTCAATTTCATCATAATCTTCCCTTCCAACATCATATAGATAGAAGCCCTTATAAGCATCTTTCACTCCGGCAATTTTTTCCCCAATTCGCTTCAATAATTCTTCAAATACATGAACTTGTTCAATGGGTTCCTCGATAAGAATTAGGGAAATTAACAACATTTCTTTTTTGCCACGCGCCCACTCCGAAGGAATTTCAAAATAATAATTAACGGTTTTAAATTGGGGGGACGTTTCATAAACGAAGAATTTTTGCTTAATCAATTCAGAAATATTTAAAAGATTTGCAATTTGTTGTGCCTTTTCTTCATCTAGAGAATTTGGGAAATAACATAGAAGCTGGGGTCCCCTAATTGTATTAAAGAAACTTAAATTGAGGAAAAACATTATAATTCCGTCCGTTAAGACTTAAATAAAAGATTTCTACTTGATTAATATCTAAGTTTATCCTTTTTGAAAAAATTTTTGTTTGTAACTTATTTATTCCAAAAACAACAAATAATCCTTTTAAAACTAGAGTATTTGTTAAACATATTTTCGTTTTCAAATAAGGTTAAGGTTTTATCAATGGGAAGAAAATCGAATGAAGATGAAATCTGTGAGGCAATCTTAAATGAATTATATGATATATCAGAAAAACGAGGTATAACATTCAATAAATTATTCAATAAAATAAAACAGAAGCGCGGTAAATTTAGTTATGATACCTTATCAAAATATTTAAATAAAATGGAACAAGATGGACGAATTATTCGGGTAATTGACGTCAATTCTAATAAAAAGATTAAACCAACTCTCCTTTATAAAAACTCGGAAATTGTTCATCTTCGGAATCAAAAAATAAATTTTAAGAATATATTTATGGATAAACACACGAAAATTCATAAACTCGCTAAAGAACGATTGAAGAATTCCGATTTATTTCCAAAATTCAACGAGTTAATTTTAAAATTTTTGGACGAAAAGATGAATATAAATGTCGACCATTTAAATCCAGAAGCTGTAATGAATTGGAACATTATATTAGAAAATTTTGAATTCTTTTCGATAGAAAATCCAGAGATAAAAGAGCCTTTAAATAATTTGGAAGATATAACGCTATTAATTTATTTAAACT
>SUPS01000015.1 GCA_005191415.1 Candidatus Helarchaeota ASGARD archaeon Hel_GB_A | reverse complement strand
TTTCACATTTATATTATATACATCTACTTTATATACATCTACTCATAAGATTTTCATTAAATGGAGTATCTCCACTCGGGCACCAGAAGGCGTATATACCAGTTGAGCTGTTCGTAAAGAGATCAATGAGAAAATAGGAATATATGAACTCATAAAGATATGAATACATAAAAATGCAATGAATAAGAAAATTGAAAAGTTTATTTCTAAAAATATTTAATGCACTGGTGAGAGAGTTTTTTCGTTTATTAACAAATCTAGTACCTAATGTAACATCGGTCTTTCCTTTAAGGAAAGATTTGAAAAACTGGGGGATTTCTTCAGGATGATGATCACCATCGCTATCGAGAGTAATGAGAATATCGCCTCGAGCGTATTTAAACCCTTCTCGGAGAGCGTATCCTTTGCCCCAGTTTTGGTGATTGTGGATAAGTATTACATTTTTTTCTCGGCAAATATCAAGAGTGCGATCTTTAGATCCATCATTAATTACAATGATTTCATAATCATTAGTAATTTTTCGGATTATTTTATGGGTTCGATCTATAAGTTGCCCAACAACATGTTCTTCATTGAAAGCCGGCATGATTACGGAAATTTTAATATGTTGATTTTCTGTAGAGGATCTATTGTAGAGTTGTACTGTGGCTGAAGCATGTTTTGGTGTAAGAAATACTTCTTGGAATTTAGTTTTTTGTTGAAGATCCTCTATGACCATGGTGAGTTTTCTCCCCTTTGGAAGAAGTGTTCTCGGAAGGGTTTATAAATGTTTAGATAGGGGAAAATGGAGTCTCCCCTCTCGGGCACCCGAGGGTGCACGAACCGTTTGAACGGTTCGCAAAGAGATTAATTGGAAGAGAGAGGAGGAGGAACACATAGAGAAGCGAATTGTTGCTCAAGATCTTGGAGATAAGGAAGAATAAAGGATTTAATGCTGTGAGGGCAGTGAATAGTAACATGAATAAAAAGTCCTTTAGATTCAAAATGAAAGAGGATTTTTTCTTTCCCAATTTTGGCGATAAGGCATTCTCGTCTGTGGCGACCAGTTTTTGCGAAAAATAATTTCCCTACAGGTAATTTCTTTTTTGTTAGGATATAGAGGAACTTATGTTTTTCACGTTCGACATGATAAGCGTTTTGGAGAACAAAATGAGCGAGGTTGAGCACGGTTTCTTTGACATTACGTCCGAGGAGATAGAGATGTAGTGCGCCATGATCGGTCACAGACCAGATATAGAAGCCGTTGGGGGGATTGAAAGGGCTCATAGTGGGGACGCGCGGTTTACCTAACGCGAGAATGCGAGCATATAGCTCCCGAATTTTCTTAGGATCTGGATTTTGTGAAGAGATAATTTCATTTAGAAGAATTATTGCTTCATTTTTCGAGACAGCTTGAGCAATTGCATGATTGGTAGTGTGTTTTTTGGAACGAAATTTTAAAAGGCGTTTTTGGAAGGGTTTTAAATGTTTGAGTAAATCTTCGTTAATCTAGATCCGCCCCACATGCATTTTTTTTCAAGTTAATTCTCATAGTCGTTTTTCCTTTATAAGATCTTAGTATAAATGAGAAATATCGTTTAGGAGGAGATTTATAGTTCATTGAAATAGGGAAATAATTTTATTGAAGTTCATTCCACACTTTAGAGAATATTTGAAGTGGATAGAGAGTTTCCCTATAGTTCCATTCCAGAGATAAGAGTTGGAGTAGTATAACTTTGATATTACGTCATATTTAAACGTAATGGAGAGATATGATATCTTAAGTTATATTATGATATCTTGTTGTAACAACAAGGAGGATTGGAAATGGATGAAAAAAAGCGCCGACAGCTCTTATTACGTTTGCCAGAAGAGTTAGTTAAGATTTTAAAGGAGGAAGCGAGGAAGGAGGGAATTGCGTTAGTGCAATTTTGTAGGAAATATTTAGAGTTAGCCCGATATTTTGGGATTCAGAGGAATAATGGTCAAATAATAACGCGGCAGACAAGAAGGCGGGTGTTAATGATTCCTGCCTCTCAGTATGATCAAATGTATGGGGCGAATGCAACATATCGAGAGGGGAGGCGATTAGGATTAGAGTTAGCCCCTTTACTTAATGAGTTTTCAGTAGAGGATACGCTCGCTCTTTTTTCGGTTTATGGGTGGGGCGTTTTTGATTTTCAAGCGGAGCAAAAACGGATACTTCTTTTTAATTCACCAATTTCCTCATCAGAATTCATCCGAGGATTGATTGAGGGGCTAACTGGGCTTACATTGAGAACATTAACAAAAGATCGTGATGTATTCGTCTATGAAATTAAGATTTAGGAGGGCAAAGTATGCAGAATCTTAAGCATAATAAACAATTGTCTGATAGTTTTTTATTAGGAATAGGGGAATAATTTTATGGAAGTTTGTACCACTTTTCAAAATACATTTGAAGTGGAACAAGAGTTTCCATGTAATTCCAATTGAAAAGATGCATCAATAATTATGATTTTTGCGGATAATATTTTTTTGTGCCCTCCATTTCCGAATCGCCTCTGTAGATGACCAATTTTTTATTGTTCCGATTTTCTTACGGATTCGATCTTGAATTTCAATGGCTTCCTCCAATAAGCCATGGTTTATTTTCGTTTCCCATTTAGATAGTTGATCTTCTAGCTCAATTCTCCGGATAATAGCGCTTATCGCGATCTCTGTCCAATTGATATGCGGATATTTCTTCATTTTTTCTTTTAATTCATGCGGCAATTTAATCGAAATTAATCTTATCACGTCCCTCGTTAGTTTCTATAAATAGTGGAATCGCCATTACGGTTTCAGTGCTAATACGCAAATAATAATCCCAATGCAGACATATAAATGTATATACCTTCAGAAAATATGGCGTTCCCCGATCTCCGAAACGGCCTGCCTGTTATACATGAATTCTGCGATAGACATAAAAGCAAAGACGATAATTCAATTGAGTACAAATCGAATCATCGATTTTCAGGTTAATGGTGCCAAATAACTAAATTATTTAGTGGCTTGGAAAATAATTGTTCTGATAGAGAAAACAAACGAGTTAATTGTGGATGTCACATGATTGTATAGTTTGGCGACTAAGGATGTATTGCCGATAGGTTTTTTATTAGGAAGAGAGTTTATTGAAATTAAATGATGAGACGATAAGGTAGTTAGATACATTCAGAAGGAAAATAAGATGGCTCGGTGGAATGAGGTAGTTTTAGGATTTGTGAAATGCGGATTGCTCTTTGGAATTATGTTTGCCGTTCTTGGGATATTTTTTCTGAATTGCATAGGACCATGGTTAAATTCGCCAAATTATAAGCCACCTCACCTCTCATTTATTGGTGATCCGAGCACAAGTATGGGCATTGCATTTGAAACGCCCGAGGCATGCAATGCAACGGTGTATTATGGGTTAAGCGAGACGGATTTGAATATGTCTCAAACGGATAATCAGCTTCGGACGCTTCACTTTTTTAACTTGACTAATCTTCTTCCGAATATGACTTATTATTATTTAATAAACGCCTCAGAGAGGAATTATGCATTTATGAATGTAGTAGAAACATTCCGCACGGCACCTCCATTCGGGAGTAAAGATCCTATTCATTTCGCCGTATTGGGAGATACGCGTCCTGATATTTTTGGAATGACTAAACACAAGGAATTACTGGATCTGATAAAACCGAGGAAACCTGATTTTATTTTGAATGTAGGGGATATCGTCTTGGGGCCTACTTATACGCATCAATGGGATCGGTTCTTTTATGAGATAGGGGATATTGCAAAGAATATACCCTACATGGTTTCAATGGGAAATCATGAACATCATGAGGCGGGAGGTGAAGCGGATGCAGGGAGAACTTATTTAAAATATATGCATTTTCCAGGGGTTGAGGAGTATTATGCGTTCAACTATAGTAATGCATGTTTCATTAGCATGAATATTCAATCAGAGGAGAGTATAACAGCTGAGCAACTTGATTGGCTCAATAAAACTCTAACTAATGCCAACAATAGCGTTGAAATTAATTGGATTATTGTCTATTTCCATACACCACCGTATTGCACTACGGAGAGCCATCCGGTGATTGTTGAAAGGGTGGTAGAGCCATATTTAGTCCCCTTTAAGGTTGATCTCGTCTTGGCAGGACATCATCACCATTATGAGCGGTTAGAAATAGATGGGATTTCTTATGTGATTAGTGGTGGAGGCGGTGCAGAGTTAGATCTCTTTGTGACGCCAACGGAATGGACATCTTCTATTGCCAATACGTATCAATTTTGTGATATTTTAATCAATGGAACGGTTCTGAACTTATATTGCGTAGATTATAATAATCTAATCATCGATCAGCTAACTTTAACAGCTTGGAGGAATGTATAATGGCGGAGATTCATGCGGGATACTTTTTAGTAGGTGTATTGATATTCGCAATTTATCGATTAATTGAGACAACAGAAAAGTTAAAGGGGAAAGAGCTTCCACGGAAAGATGGGTCTATAGTGTTTCAATATTTACTGGGCGGAGTCTTTCTCCTTTGTGCGGTAAATATAGTCCAATATATGAGTGTGCAGCCACCCGAACTGCAATTTTTGATTTTAAGTAAAATACTACCGCTTATTATCTTCTTGATTTCTGTAGTTCTATTTGGTTGTATTGCGTTCATGGCACCTTCGAAAAATTTCCTTATTGCACTCTCGATTGGGACCATAGTTACGATTGTCACCGCTTGGATTCTCCTTTATTTTGTAGAGACGGTGATTATTGTGGAAGGCTATACGCCCATCATTAAAATTGCATTGAGTGTTTTTGGTGGAATTGGAGTAGGAGTAGGAAGTTATTTGGTATTATGGAAAATAAATTCAAGCGGAAATACAAGACTATGGGAAGCGAAATCATTTTGGAAGAAAATAAATAATCGAAAATTCTTAATTCCCTTTATTATCTTAGTGGGAATCGAGACATGGATGCAAATGCAATTGGAAAGTATATTAACGATTTTTCTTTGAACTAAAACCTAAGGAGCTTAATAAGTGGATGCCCAACTTAAAGAAAAGGTTCAAAAGGTAAAGAAACTTCTCCAAAACAAAAAAGTATTGGTAGCTTTTTCGGGAGGGGTGGATAGTAGTGTGGTCACACGGTTAGCAAAGGAATATTGCTCTAAAGTAATCGCGGCGACAATCATTTCCGAACTTAATCCCCCCAGCGAACTAGAAGAAGCAGAACGTGTCGCTCATGAGTTAAATATTGAGTGGAGAACTATTAAAATTCAAGAATTAGAAAATCCTCAGTTTCGAGCGAATCCACCAAATCGGTGTTACTATTGTAAAAAAGATATCATGAGCGCCTTGAAAAAGTTAGCAAGACATGAAAATGTGGATATCATTATTGATGGGACGAATGCAGATGATTTGAGTGATTTTAGACCAGGGCAGCTTGCATTAAAAGAATTTAATATAGTATCGCCACTTGCACAGGCAGATATTACAAAAGAGGAAATTAGGAAACTTGCAAATTTTTTTGGTCTAAGTGTGCATGATAAACCTGCAATGGCATGTTTGGCATCACGTATTCCCTACGGTGAAGAAATAACAGAAAAAAAGTTACAAATGATTGCAGAAGCAGAAAAAGCAATTTATGAATTAATCCATCCAAAGATGGTTCGAGTACGATATCATGGGAATGGCGCAAGAATAGAGGTGCTTCCCGAGGAGCGATCTAAATTCTTCGATATAGAAAAAATAGAGCAAATTGTAAAAATATTGAAGAGATTAGGATTTATCTATGTAATGCTAGATTTACAGGGTTATCGAACGGGATCTTTAAATGAACCATTAGATTCGAGCTGATATTAAGCTAATTGTGGGTTATTTTTTTCAAATGCATTTAATTTAGAATAACTTATCTCCATATATCATATTTCGTAATTCTATCGAAAGATTGTAGAAATAGACCTAACAAAGGGGATTTTGTGGTAGAAATCCTTATGATATTTATAGGATGGATGATACCATAAAATAAATTTTAAAGTACGACTCCCATTTTGCCTATTTCGAAGGCAAGCGAAATTGTAGAATAGGGTCTTAAATTAGGGATTATGCGTGACTAACATTAACAATCGCTATCCAATTTTACCTAAGGAGGAGTTGAACGAAATTCAGACATTTCTACTTGAGTTAGCAGAAGAATTGTTGGTTAAGAAGAAAAAAAGGAATCTATATCCGTTAGAATTACTTGAAGCGGCAAAAGAGAGATCAAATTATCCTGAATCAGAACTCTTTCAGAATATAATGGAGCTATATAAGGCAAAATGGATTGTACCTGGAGAATCGCTTTTAAAAAAACAAGTTCTCAATACTTTGAGGCATAGAGACATTTATTATTATATAATAGAGAATCCTGGGTGTGATACGCTAAATATAATGAGGGATTTGAATATTTCTTTTAGATATGCTCTTAGGAATTTAGAAACGCTTTTTATCTTCGGCTTCATTCGCGCAAGAAAATATTCACAATATTTTTTGTACTTTCCGTATTTTATGAAAGAAGAAGAAGACATGCTTTACTGTGTAACTAGGAATAAGACAGTTCGGGAAATTCTAAGATTCCTTTTAGAAAAAAAGGTCCCTATGAATGTCTATGAAATCGCGCAGGCATTAAATAAAAAAGAAATTACAATTCAGCGGAAATTGCCTCGCCTTGTACAATATCAATTTATTTCTCTGGTTCAAGTTGGAATGCGTTCAAAATATACAATTAACAAGCTTGATAATGAAAAATTCAGAAAAATTTTAAAGAGATATAAGGAGCTTTAAAGGCTTATTTAACTATAATTTCTATTTTATGGGAGATACTTCGCGACTAAAGTCTTCAAGTGCGCGAATCATCAACAAACTTCGAGTATGAATTTCTTCAAGTTCGCAAGTGGTAGTGAATTTCTGAGTGTGAAGATTGGAGTTCAAGAAATAGTTCTCAGCCACCTTTTTAAAGAGTTCTTGTTTGGATGAGGGAAAGAAAAGCCTATCAGATTCTAAATAGAATAAGCAACTTTCATTGGAGGTTCGTTGATAGAGTTTAATTTTTATCTTAAAAGACTGATGGGATGGGAGAAAAATTTTCAACGTATGTGGAAAGGTGTTTTTGGTGGAACACCCCAGATCGTTAAAAAAAGGTACAAGATTTCTGCGAATAGGAGAGGGAATATGGTAAGCTCGCCAGATAAACACAATACAACTTAGGCTAAGGGAAAAGAGTAATAATCCATAGAGGAGTAAAGGATTTTTAACAATAGATGCGATCTGGATCATATTTGAATCCAAATAATTCTGAATTAAAAAGAGAGAAAAAATAATTGCTAGGGAAAATATTAAAAGTTCCAATCCTTTCAGAGTAATATATTCTCGCTTGGCGATATGTTTTAAATTATCCATTTTGGCTTTCCTGTTCTAATATTTTAGAGAATTTTTCTTTTAAATCGGATCCATACATTTGGGACAATTCAATTAAGAGTTTCATTAGACGATGGTTGTGATTGATTCGGATGGCATACAACTTAGGCGTCAGCTTATCAAGCAAGATGATGTTATCATTTTTCAGGCGATCCAAGACACCTCTATATAACGTCCGGGCCTTTCCAGAATAGCCAATCATCCGTGATAATTGCGTACCACTAACAGCTTGGGGATAAATATGAGCTAGGCATAAGATAATTTTCCGTTTTATTTCGGAATAGGAGGAAAAGGCTAATAGCAACTGATAGACATCTCTGGTATTCATATCCGGCATTGGCATCATATATTTTCTTGTTTATTTGACTACACATTCAAGGTTTTATATCTAGATATGTTGAAGGAAGTGCTTCAACTCATCAATTCCCTTCTGTAAATGATCAATTGCAGCCTCCAAGGATTGTAAAGCATGAGTATCTTCTATTTTGTTTTGTAACTTTTTAAAAGATTTGATATGTTCCTCTAAATGTCTAATGTTATGTTGGAAATATTGCTTCAATTCGGTTGCGTCAATATGATGATGTGTTTGATTATTTTTTTCATTATGTTCATGTGGTTCCAATTTTTAGTGACACCTCTTCTGGTTGTTAATTAACCTTTACCGTTATATAAATAAGAAACTTTACAGGATAAAACTAATAAATTTACGAAGATAGAACTATACATCTATCCCTGTGAAAAATTTGAAAAAGGATTTTGATAAAAATGGATTCAATTCAATCAATTAAAGTCAAATTTAAGTTAGAAACGCAATTAATTGAGGAGGAAATCAGTCAATCGTGGACAATTGGTAAAATAAAGGGGAAAATTCGTAAAAAATTTAAAATAAACCCTTATTATACATTACAACTAATATATAATGGGCAAGTTTTGGAAAATAAACAGAAATTTAAAGAAATTAATTATAAAATAGGCAGTATTATCAAAGTATTGGCTTCTAAAACTTCAGAAGTATAGTTCAACAATATTTAATTTTTATTAATTTTCAAAATCATAGCTTAAGCTTCTGAAAGGACATTATTTTATTCTCGATATCTTCTACTAGTTTTTCCAAGCAGAGTTCGTTTTTGAGGATTGTTTGTAAATCTTTTTGCTGAACTGGATCAAGATTTTGTGATGATAATAAGATTTCGGTAAACCCTCGGATAACAGTGAGATGAGTACGAAGTTTTTGGGGAATATCAGTGTAAATTTCGGATTCCAATTGTTGAATTTCATTCATTTTATCATCTTTTTGTATATTTAGACCGTGAGAGTTTACCATATTAATGTCACAATATAGATGTAGTATCTCCTCTTAATAAAGATTTTTGTCCTATCGGTACAGAATTTATAAATCAATATTCATCCATATAAATCATGTAGGTGGTGAGATAAAATGGTGTGTATAATCTTGATTGATGGAAATTAGGAAAATATTAAAAAAAGTTAAGAAATATTGATAAAAGAGTGGGATTTGAGATTTATAATTTGCTTTATTTTTTGATTAATTCATGGTATATATTTATGAGACGAGATCCGAGAAGTTTAATATCAAATTTTTTAGCTATAGGTTTACCTTTCTTGCCCATTTCTTTGGCAATTTCGGGATTTTCTAAGAGATAAAGTATTTTTTCTTTTAGTGTTTCCAAATCGGATGGTTCAACGAGAAAACCATTCTCTTTAATGAAGGATGGGAAATTTCCACTATTATAGAGTATTAAAGGTTTTTCACAAGCTATTGTCTCTACTGCACACATTCCGAATGCTTCTCCCACGAAAGGATAGACAGCAATATCACAAGCAGAATAGACATATTTCATTTCTTCATATTTTAATTTGCGTTTATCGATTATTACCCGATTTGCAACTTTTTTTTCTTTTAATTTTCTTTTAAAGATTTTTTCTTCTTTGTAGACGGTAATATCGCTGCTGGATGATGAGATTTTCATATAAAGGATGACATCCTCTGGTAGAGAAGGTAGAATTTCAATAAGGTCTTGATAGTGTTTTCGTTCCATAAATCGACCAACCGTGAGGATAATTCGTTTATTAAGCGGTAGACCTAATTTTTTGCGTGCCTCGATTTTGTCCACAGGTTTTATTAAGGTCAAATCAACGGGAGATGGGAGAATTTCTTGTATTTTTGAAAGAGGATATCCAATTCGGGCCATATAATTTTGTATATGAGGTGATACAGGACATATCTTATCAAACCAATCCAGATGGTTACCAGTCCATTTAGAAAGATCAAAACAACTGTCGATAGCAGCATATTGAATGCTATTAGGGACCAAATCTGCTAATTGGCGTTCCCAATCTTCCATTGCACAAATAACATTTGGAATGTCGTTTTCTTGCTTTAAAATAGCTGCAATAGGCGCGAAAAGTTCCATCAATACATGAATGATGTCAGGGTTCAATTGTTTAATGTAATCTGCTGCTTGTCTATGCAATTGACTTATATACGGCTCTACGATGGCGAGATACATTGGGCTCGCAGTAAGGGTCCCAATTTTCTTACCTTCTAATTTAGCAATGTCGATTTCGCCACGAAATTTGAACCAAAGAATGAAACTCAAGAGTGATAACTGCATTCGTCCTTTAAAATCCACCCGAGATTTCAAATGGGTAAAAACAGATTTGTACCGAATTTTATAGCGTGGTAGATGAATAATAATTCCATTCATGGGTCTTATTAGCGGAGGATATTGATGAGTATCAGGATTTGGAAAAGGTAAATCAATAAAATCAATTTGAGTGATTTCAGGCTGCTTTATTAGATAATTTAAATACAAAAATTCAGCATTTGCAGCACCACTATTATATTGATTCCAATCAGCATCGCCGCCTATCCATACGATTTTCATTTTTTCCCCTACAAGAAAGTTTGTAATAGTGATACATAAAGAGAAATAATTTAAAAATATAATTGATAAGGATATGTACAAAGGATACTACTGACGATGAAAAACACCAATAAGATAATAAAGGATCTAGAAACGTTAGGATTCAACAAAAACGATGCGATTGTTTATTTAACTCTTTTAAAGTTAGGAATGGCAAATCCAACACAAATTGCTCGAGAATCCAAAGTTGCGCGACCGCGTGTATATGATGCAATTTCGCGTTTGATAGATAAAGGAGCAGTAATTAAAGATACCTCGAAAAAACAGGCAAAATACATTGCAATTACCCCCAAAATTGTTTTTAAAAATTTATATGATGAATTAAAACAAAAGATGCTCATTTTACAACAATTAGAGAAAAAAATTCAGCAAGAAATAAAAATATCTAAACCTACACAGACATTTCATTTCCAATTTGACCTTATCAAAATCAAAAATTTAATGTCACATATATTACAATCTGCAAAACATGATGTTACACAGACATTTCATTTCCAATTTGACCTTATCAAAATCAAAAATTTAATGTCGCATATATTACAATCTGCAAAACATGATGTGCGTATCATTATCCCTAAATTCTTTTATAATGAAATGAGTTCAATTATTAAAGAGTTTATAGAAACTAGATTATCTTCTAAACTCGTTTTTTCTTTGCTAGTTCCTGAAATACCTCAATCAATTCAAGCGGATATGTTGCAGTATAATAAAATATACACCTGGACAAAGGAAATTGAAATACCATTTGGAATGATTTTAAATGATACGGCGCATAGCTTACTGATCTTCCAGAGTTCATGTATCTTTTTTAACAATTCTCAAGAAACCGACAATTTTAGAAAATACACAGACTTTTTATTTAACCTTGCATACCGTCTTACGAGTAAAGACCTAAAAAGAAAATCAGAATTTGAACACTTGATCTCAAAATAAGCAGCGCATAGGAGAAGGATCAAATGGTCATCGTAATTGAGTTCGATCCAGTGTGGATACTAATATTTTTCTGGACGTTATTCCTTTCTATTCTGTGTTTATTATTTGGAATAAATCTAGTAATACGAAAACCAAGACGTCATAGTTCAATCTCTTTGGGATTGTTTTTTATTGCACAATTTATTTCATTTTTTACATTTCCGTATATTATGTTGAATGAGATATCCGCACTTTGGGCATATAAAGTGCAAGTAATTGGATATAACCTTTCTTCTTTGGGTACTCTCCTATTAGGGAGAAGTTTAACGACAGAATTTTCTCATAATTTTGTGATAATTATGGCAATTCCCGCAATTCTTATCACGTTGGTTGCATGGATTTTTACCCCTTTTTATTCTATTACAGTTCCCTATGGATATGAGTTAAATATTGAGTGGTGGTTTTTCGTATTATTGGGTGGATACGGATTCCCCCCCTTGATATACCTAATGGTAGAGTTGATGAAAGTATTCCGTACAAGTAATTCGATTATCCGAAAGCGAATTCTCTTTCTTTTAGTTGGATATATCAGTCTAGTTACTTCGATGACTCTCTTCTTCACGGTTTTGCCGATTATGTTGGGACGCCCTGAAATTAAACCGATTGGTATCTTAATCTCAACCATCTGTATCATTTTCATTTATCAAGGATATCGGCCTAATCGCAATATCAAGATGTCTAATTCTTAAAAAGAAAATAGATTTACCTTTTCTTCTTCTAATTTTTTGGAACGTTGTGACAATAAAAATTGACAAAGAGCTAAAATTAATTCTTCCGTTAAGTTAGGCAGGATTTCTTTTACCATTGATGGCGAAAGATTATCACCCGCATTACATAATTGCAAAAATTGATCTTTAGTCATTTTAGCAATAAAAATAGGGATTTGTTTTTTCTTAAGATAAAGCGCGACTTTTTCACCATCTGATTCAGCAATTATGTCAGTATAATCTTGAATAAAAGAATTCATATCAAGCGTAATTCGTAAAATACTCATTGATTTTGTTTTATCTTTTATTTGTCTTGCAGACTTTTGTTTCATCCATTTCATTAAGGTACTTTGTCTCAAGTTCTTCACTCAATTATGAAAATCAAACAATTTTATCATAGAAGAATCATCCTGATTTTCGATTCTAATTTATATATTAATAAAATACGAGCTTAAATAATTTACTTAAATAAATACGAGTTTAAATTTACTTAAGAGATATTAGGGAAGAAAAAGAGAAGAAAGATAAAATAAACGAGTGAAATGAGTTAGTGATGTGCCAATTGTTTGATACTCTCACCTGAGCGAGGGGGAGGTTCATCTTTTTTACCAGGGGTAAATCCAAAGGCATTCTGGATATGTTGTAGGAAGACGAGATGGATAAAGGGTAATGGAATTTTTGCGGGGCAATTTTGACCACACTTTCCGCATTGTACGCATGAATCGCCCATATGACCAAGTCTCGTGAGGCAATAGAGGACGGGATCGAGGTCTTTTTTCTTTGCGATAACAATACAATCTTTACAGAAACAAACGATACAGGATCGTGTGCAAACGCCACATCGTCTACATTTTTCATAGTTTCCAATGACCATTTTATAGCGTTCTTCGGGAGAAAGTTTCATAAATGCGGCGATTTCGGATTCTCGTTGGTGTTGGGCATTTGTAATGAGTTTATTCAGCAAGTCATTTTTCTTTTTGATAAGTACCTCATCAGCTTTTTTAGGGGATATTGCATTTGCAGCAAGCGCTTTTTTGAGAACTTCCTTCCCTTTTTCACTTTGGGGAGTTAAAATGAAGGTGCCTTCGAGATTTGCTATAGTTAAATCTGCAGTTATAGGAGTTTTGTCGGGACAGCGATTGCAACTCTCAAACCGATCAAATTTCTTATCAAATTTGATGGTTTTGGTACTTCCATCTAACCATAGAATGACAGAATCTTCTGTGAGTGCTTCTTTAGTCACTTTTTCAGGATCGATTTCTTGAGAAGCAAACGTTTTCGGAGCTGTCTGGAATGATAAAGTGCCATAGCATTCAGTTCCGATAATAAAGAGATTTTCAAGATTGACTTGCCAACGTTTAGCAATCTCTTCTAACCCGCGAATATCACAAGGTCTAGCGGTAAGGGCGACTTTTTTATCCTTCGCACCATTTAAGCTTTTGTGTAAGAATTTCGCGGCAGAATTCATTCGTGCAAAATTATAGACCATATAGGTACTCAGAGGTACTTCCGTCATTTTTGCGGGATCATCAATCGCGACAGGAGCTAGTTGATACCGTGTTTTCTTAACTTCAAATCCGATAACGGCATCGACTATTTTCTCCTTCAGCATCCATTTAAATAGATCCCGAATTACTTCACCTGATTCGAATGTATAACTCTCACTCAATTTTTTTCCATCCTATAAAGGTTAATTAAACTGCCGAAACCCTTTGCAGAGGGCAGTCCCTTCATAGCCGAGTTTTCCTATGAAGTTCCTCCTTCTTCGGCAGGAGCTTTAATTTTCAAGGGATTGGGTCCCAACGCCATAATTTGTTGCGTAACTTCTTTTACGATCTCGGAGAATTTCGCACCTTCTGCGGCTGAGCAGAAATGCATTTGTACGCGATCAGCGCCAATTCCAATCAATTCCAGTATTTGTTTTACATATTCTACGTTTGTTTTCGCCAGAAGATTTCCAGTTTCGTATTCGCATTCGCCCTCATATCAACCGACAACGACAACAGCATCTGCACCTTTCCGAAGGGCTCGTAATATTAAATCTACGCTTACGCGCCCCGTGCATGGTACTCGAATCGTGCGGAAACTGGCAGGATATTGGGACCTAATCGTGCCAGCCATATCAGCGGCACCGTACCCTCATTTCCAACATAAAAACGCTGCGATTTTCGGTAGAAAACTCATTCTAATACCTCCTTGACTACTCCTCGATAGGAGCTAAGAGCGCGTCAATATAAGGTTCAAACTGTTGGTCGCGGAAATAACGTAAAGTGATGGATTTGGATTTACAAATTGCGGCACAAGCGCCACACCCTCGACAGGCAATTTCATCCACAATCAGCATGTCATTTTCTATCTTTAGAGCGTTAAAAGGACACGCTTGAACGCATTCTCCACAACGAGAACAGCGTTCATTGTCAACTATAGCGCGAATTAATTCAATTTCAAATTTCCCATCATGCATTGGAATAGAGGCACTCGAAGCTGCGCCTCTGCCTTGTGAAACCGCGTAATCTATAGGTTTTGGACCTTGAGCCATCCCAGCAATATAAATCCCAAAGGTTTTTGTATCAACGGGGTTCAATCGTGCATGATACTCCTTTAAATATCCATCAACGCTCCGTTCGAGCCGCATAACTTCAGCAATTTCAGCAGTTCCCTTAGAAGGTATAGGAGCCGTTGAAAGCACGACCATGTCAAATTCTAACTCTTTTACTTCACCTGAAAGCATGTTCTCCACTTGAACTATTAAATTTTTTGTGATTGGATCCTCTTCGACTTGTCCAACCATACCCTTTATGAAATTGATGCCAAACTCACGTGCCCGTCGGTAATACTCTTCATAATCTTTCCCTGGGGTTCTAATATCAATTGCACTGATGGTGAGTTCTGCATCAGGATACTCTGAGATGATAAGTTTCGCATTTTTAATAGATACTAGACAACACACGCCAGGGCAAAATTCGCAATTGTTGATATCGCGACTTCCGACACAGTTGATCATCAAAATTCGTTTGGGGCGTTTTCCATCAGAAGGACGGACTAAATGTCCTAAGGTTGGACCATTTGGTGCAAGTATTCGTTCTAATTGTAATTGATTGATTACATTTTCATATTCGCCATAACCGTATAATTTTGGTTCATTGATATCCCACCCTGTAGCGATAATAATTGTTCCAACCTTTACAGTAAATTCTTTTGGTTCTTCACTGAAATCAATGCAGTGAACTGGGCAAACAGAGACGCAATAATAGCACTTGATACAGGTATCCATATCAATCGCGTAAACCGTAGGAACAGCTTGGGGAAATGGAATATCAATCGCTTTCCTAGGCGAGAATCCCATATCGAAATCATTTGGGAGGACAACAGGACAGAGTTCTCGGCATTGGCCGCAATTAGTACAAACAGTTGCATCAACATATCGCGGCTTTTGTTTAATTTTAACGAGGAAATTACCAATATAACCGTTTACTTCTGTAATATCGCAATAACTCATTATTTGAATATTTGGATGGCGTCCAGCTTCCAGCATTTTCGGTCCCAAGATTCAAATAGCACAATCATCCGTGGGGTACGTCCGATCCATTTGTGACATGCGCCCACCAATAGTGAGTTCTTTTTCAACAAGATACACTTTGAAACCTTGATTTGCCAAATCTAAGGCAGCTGATAATCCTGCAATACCACCACCTACTACTAAAGCTTCGGGGTTTACATCCACGGTTTTAGTGGGAACGGGCTCTAGAAATAATGCTCGTTTGACAGCTGCGCGTATCAGATTTTTCGCTTGGAGAAGTGCAGCATCGGGCTCATTCATATGAACAAATGAGCAATGTTCGCGGATATTGACAAATTCTAGCATTCGTGGGGGTAATCCAGCGTCTTTTAAGACAGCATGAAAGACTGGTTCATGTGTCTTTGGGGTACATGCCGCAACAATTACTCGATTGAGGTCATGTTTTTCGATATTTTCCATTATGAAGGCAGCACCAGGTTCGGTGCACATTGATAAGTATTCATCTGCGACTGCAACGTTTTCAAGTTTCTTCGCATATTCTACCAGTTTGGGAACATCGACAATCCCAGCAATATTGATACCTCAGCGACAAACAAAAATTCCTATGCGGGGTTCTTCCATTTTTGTCACCTACTTATGACATCACTCCTAATCATGAATTATTTTATAATATTATACCAAGTAATTCCGATTTTCATACCATTATCTGAAATTACCTAAAACAGGCTCTTTCAGACCTTGGTATTCTACGTTTGAAAATCCAATAAACGATTTAATAGAATTTATAAAAGACTTATGGCGAGTATTTATTTCTCGTATAATTGAAAAAAAGGAAAGTTGTGAGGGATTATGAAATACGGTTTTTCTGTTGTTTGCTATGGAGTTCTTCGAGTTCTTTCTTTAATTTTTCGACGCGTTTCTTATTTAGAGGATAGAGAAGAAAGAAAAGAAGTCCAATGGCAAGGAATAAGGCAGGTACAATTCCCATTACTATGCGAATTCCGAGAAGGGCAGTATCTGCATGGATGTATTTAGGCGAATGCACATCAAAAGAAGGATTAAAAAGGAAGTAAGTATTGAAAATTCCGACGATAAAGGCTGCCACTGAAATTGCAGGTTTGGTAATTAAAGCATTTCCACCAAAGTACATACCTTCACGCCGTCGCCCCGTTTTAACTTCATCTTCATCTACAATGTCTGCAATCAAAAGATTGTTCAACAGCGCTGGGGCGGAGTAGCTGATACCAAGGATAGCGACAATTATTAGCACGGCAATGAAATTGGAAACAAAAAATGTAAAGGTTATTGTACAAGCAAAGACACAAGTAAAGAGTAGCACGGTCGTTTTTGTGCCCAACTTTCGATTTAAATAAATCATTAACGGGAATCCTAGGAAACTGACAAGGAAGAAAACAGCCAAAAGAATAACACCTTCGAAATCGGATACTTCTAGGACAGAAATGGCATATTGAATTAATGCAATTTGCATAATATTGTACATTAAAGTGTAAGTGAAATTAAAGGTCTCAAATGTTAAGAAACTCTTATTTAAAAATGCCTTTAATACGGCATCTTTTGCCCCGAGGGCAGGGACTTCCATAAATTGCCGTTTTTCCTTAACTGTAAATCCTGTAAATAGAAGCGCTGCTGAACCGATAATAGCAAATAAAATCGCCGTTAATTGAAGTATGGGCACGCTTCGGAGGAAAAGAAAACCTATGATATAGGTGAGGATTGTACCAATACCCATGAAAATCACGGAAAGAGTGTTTGTTTTAGCCCGCTTATCAAGATCAAATGTTAGCTCAGGGAGTAAGGAAGCATACGTGAGACCAACAAAAGTATATCCAGTATCATAAACGAAAAGAGCGAGTAAAATCCAAATAAAATAGTAATTGAATCCACTTCCAAAGGGGAAGAAAATCATAAATAGCCCCATTACAAGAACTGGAACGAAGAAAATTATGTAAGGACGTCGTCGTCCCCAGCGAGATCGGGTGCGATCCGAGATGAATCCAAAGATGGGGTCATTGATAGTATTCCAAATGGCAAATATTAAAAAGGTATAACCAAGGATCATCCCCATATCGTAAGCAGGCGAACTATAATTGTAAAAATAGTAATTATAAGTATAACCAAAAAGTCCTGAGAACATCGCAATTCCTAATCCCCCGATGCCATATTTTAACATAGTTGTGCGAGATATATCGCCCGAACTTGATTTTTCAACCATGTATTCGCCTCCTGTTTAATCGAAATTTAAAAATGATTCCAGAACATATCCCAATCATTAGTAGCCAGTAATTAAACCCAGGAATAACAGGGATTTCCGGGATTACAAGAGAAGTACTTGCGGCGGCAAGTAATGCATTTGCCCAAGCAACTTCTGTATTATTATAGATATATCCAGAGGGAATCTGGTCTGGACCATCTGAAGCCGCCCAAACAGCAAGTTGAGTGTAATGAAAGTCAAATAGAGAATTATTATTGATATAATTTAATACCAAAAGTAGATCACCTGTTGCAATTTTTGAACTAATTGTATAAGTATCATTATGTTGAGGCACTGCGCCACGTACTGTAATGCAATAAACGGTAAGAAGTACAGATTTCGTATCCGCACCTACAGAAAGATTGATAATTTCCTGTTTGGCGATAGTCATATTTTGGAGTTCTTTCTTCGATGCATTAAGAATTTGACCAATGGGAACGATAATATCGAGAGCAGGACCTTGAATTTTATGAATAGTTAAATTAAAAATATTGGATCCAAAATAACGATTATCAAAACGAGGATACAATAGATATGTAAGATTTGGATGTGTCGGTACTTGATTTAGGTTTATTACATCAGAAATATTTATATGATATTCCGAATTTTGTCCATTTTTCGATGGAATTGGAATAGGATGATCTGAAAGTAAGATTAAACCAATGAAGATGAAAAGTAGAATAGAGAAATATATCTGTCTTTTATATAAAAAGTACATAGCTAACACCTATTTGGCAAATTAGTGAACTTGTTTAATTCTTTAGATGATGTTCTATTAAATATTTTTCGAGGAAAAAGAAAAAGGGAATGAAAAAGGAGAAAAAGAAAAAAGAACTTTTATAATTTTTCCATTAATTCAACAAGACGATTACTATAGCCGAATTCGTTATCATACCAGGAAATTACTTTCACGGTTTTCCCGTCGATCATTTGAGTCATGAGAGAATCAAAGATTGACGAATGGGGATTTCCGATGACATCTGAGGAGACAAGTGGTAATTCACTGTATTGTAAAATACCTTTCAACGGTCCTTCAGCAGCTTTTTTCATTGCGGCGTTAATTTCTTCTGCGGTTGTTTCTTTCTTTAAATTAGCTACTAAATCGACGACCGAGCCATCAGGAACCGGAACTCGCATTGCAATCCCGTTTAATTTCCCTTTCAATTCAGGTAAGACAAGTCCAACAGCGATTGCGGCACCAGTAGTTGTTGGAATAATATTTAAAGCAGCGTGTCGGGCTCTCCGCATATCTTTATGTGGGGTATCAACTAAGCGTTGATCGCCAGTATAGGCATGGATGGTAGTCATAAGACCATTTTCTATACCGAAATTATCATTTAGGACTTTTGCAACTGGTGCAAGGCAGTTAGTTGTACAAGATGCGTTTGAGATTATTTTCATATCGGGTTTCAGCATGTCGTCATTAACACCAAGCACAATAGTAACATCAGCATCACCTGCTGGTGCAGAAATAACAACTTTCTTGGCACCTGCGTCAAGGTGCAATTTTGCCTTCTCGCGAGCTCTGAAGAGACCTGTAGATTCTAGAGCAATATCAATTTCGTATTTACTCCACGGAAGTTCTGCCGGGTTTCGGATCGCAGTGACTTTTACTTCTTTTCCATTGATGATAATAGCGTCATCAGTTGCGGAAATTTCAGCGTCCAATACTCCAAACACAGAATCATATTTTAGCAAATGAGCCAATTGTTTTGGTGAAAATAGATCGTTTATTGCTACTAGATTCAAGCTACTCTTCTTATCAATCCATGCTTTCGTAAAGTTCCTTCCAATTCGGCCAAATCCATTAATTGCGATATTCACCATTTTAAAAACCTCTTTTTTGGTATTTTCGACGGTCTAACAATTAATATAACTGTTTAATAAATTTTTCTTGACAAGAGATTTCGGCTTTTAGTTGAAAAGGAGAGAAATTTTATGGACAAATGCCAAATCAAGAATAAAAATTTAATTAAGAGAAGAGTAATTGAGTTTTAAGTCTTCTTTGATGAAAATAAAAAGGTATTGAATTAAATGTTTATTAATTAATTCAAATAAAGAAATATTAATTCAGTTAGAAATATTCAACTGACTTAATTGGTGAATTATTTGTGCGGCAGATTCCTTTTTTATTCGATAATGAATGAATTTCCCGCTTTTTATCCCCTCGATTAAGTTTGCAGCCTCAAGCTTTTGGATATGATGAGAGATCGTAGGTTGAGATTTTCCAAGCGCAATTGAGAATTCACAAATGCACATCTCTCCTTTTTCCAAGAGCATTTCAAAAATTAATAATCGATTTTTATCGGATAAAGCCTTATATACCTTTAATAAATCTTCAAAATAGGATTTCTGCTCAATTTCATGTTTTAAACGTTTTAAATCAGCAACATATTTATTGAGATCTTTGTAATCCGCTTTACATTCAGCAAGAGCTTTTAATTGTTTAAGCTCAATAGTGGATTTCATATGTTATTTTATAAAGACTATCTAATAAAAATGTTAATATATATCGATTATTATAGATACATATAGATGTTTGTCAATCTTTATCGGCAACAATCAATTTGTTCTTGAGAGTGATAGGATGGTAGAGACAAATAATAAAAGTAAAGAAACAAAATCCAGTAAAAAAAGTGAAGGATTAAGTAAGTTTGAAAAGTATTTATTTCTGTGGGTTGGAATTTGTATTATTATAGGCATCATTATATCGCAAACAGTACCTGGGATCGGTGAAGCAATTGATTCTTGGCAAATTAGAGGTATATCGATCCCAATTGCTATTTGTTTATTTCTTATGATGTATCCTGCGATGCTTAACATCAATGCAACCGAATTGAAAAAGTTAGGCAAGAATCCACAGCCGATAATACTGACTTTAGTTTCCAATTGGATTGTGGCTCCAATCGTCGGAGCTGGTTTAGCGGCTATTTTTCTGCAGGGGAATGAACAACTGATTGTTGCAGTCATACTACTTGCATCGTCCCCCTGTACAGCCATGGTCCTTGTGTGGGGTTATTTAGCTGAAGGGAATCAAGAACAGAACGTGATTACTACGAGTGTGAATACAATTACCATTATTTTTGGTTATGTGCCATTAGTCGCTTTATTGACGGGAATTCAAAATATCCCTATTGATCGCGTTGCACTCTTGATATCTTTAGTAGTATTCATAGGATTACCATTGTTACTTGGCGTCGTCAGTAAAAAAATAATAGTTAATCGGAAAGGAGAAGAGTGGTTCAATAATACCTATCGTCCCTTTATAGGTAATGTGGCAATTATCGCGCTATTAACAACACTTATCGTCCTTTTTTCATTAAATGGCACTAGTTTAATTGAGAACCCCCAGGAATTGATTTTGGTTTCAATCCCATTGTTATTAGGGTTCGCAATTGTTGTAGGGTATAATTTGTTGATAACCAAATTATTTAGACTTAAATATCGCGAAGCAATCATCACAGTTATCATTGGATCTTCAAGCCACTTTGAAATAGCCATCGCCTCTGCAGTAGCAATTTATGGAGTTGGTTCTGTTGCGGCCCTAGGCACTACGATGGGACTATTTTGGGAGGTTCCAATAATGTTGTCTTTAGTTTATCTTGGTAAATATTTAAGAAAAAGAAACTTTTGGCATTCAAATTAGATAATAGAATAAAAATTTTAAAGATGATGAATAACTTGAGGAAGAAAAAAGTCCTCTTTCTTTGTACAGGTAATTCATGCCGAAGTCAAATGGCGGAGGGGTTATTACGTTACGTAGCTGGTGATCGATTTGAAGTTTATAGTGCAGGATCAGAGCCAGCAGATAATATAAATCCATTAGCCGTACTCGTGATGAATGAGATTGGTATAGATATTACAAAGCAGTATCCGAAACATATCGAAGAATTATCTTCTCAAAAATTCGATTATATAATAACTCTATGTAATAATGCGAGAAATGCCTGTCCATTCTTTCCAGGAACAGCACAAAAGATTCATTGGAATCTAGAAGATCCGGCAAAGGCAATTGGCACAGAAAAGGAACGGCTTATTATTTTTCGAAAAATCAGGGACCTTATTTATGGAAAAATTTCTGAATTTTTGAAGAATTTTACATAATATAGAAAGAAAGTAATAAATTCAGTAAGATAATATCTCACCCATTGAGCAATTATAGATTTGTCCCGTGATACTATCAGTCGTAGCAAGTAATTCGGTTACTGCAATTAAATCTTTTGAATACATAGGTCTTTTTAATACTTGTCGAGATAGAATTTTTTTAACAATTTCTTCACGCGATGCCCCTGTCTTCTGCATTTGATTGCGAATTTCTCGTTCATGACGTGGAGTAAATACATATGTAGGAGAGATTCCATTAACCTTGATATTATAGTGACCTGCCTCATACGCGGCATAATGAATAAAATGCGCAAGCCCAGCTTTGGCAGATCCATAAGGTGCTTTCTTAGGCGAAATATTTTTCGCGGAGCTTGAAACAAAATGCACGATATTTCCACCAGCTTTACCATTAAGTTTCATTAGCCGAATTGCATGTTTGGTTAATAAGAATGCAGATCGTAAATTTACGGCGATTACGGTATCAAATTCTTCAACAGGGAATTCTTCAATTGGATGGCTGAATAAACTTCCTCCTACACAATTTATTAAAACATCTAAACGTCTAAACTTCTCCTTTATATGCTGAAATAATTTTTTAACATTTGATTCAATTGTTAGATCCATGGCAACATGCTCTAAATTAGATGGAGGAGAATCTAAAGGGAGGAATTCAGTCAATTCTTTTCGATTTGATGTGATCAGATATTGAACTTTATCGAGGAAGTATTCTAGAAGCGTAGATCCAATGCCACTACTGGCCCCTGTCAAAAGAACAATCTTATTTGAAAGCATAGGTATAGATAAAAGAAGAAACAATTAAAATTCTTCTTTAAACTTCCTTAAATTGTCATTTATCTAAGTATATAATAGGATTTTTAACGAGAACGAGAGCGAAATGAAGCAAAGTATAATAGAGATTAATAATCTGACGAAGAGATTCAAAGATATAGTCGCAGTCGATAATCTTACTTTAGAAATTTATGAGAATGAGATCTTTGGGCTACTTGGACCGAATGGTGCTGGAAAAACGACATTAATATATATGTTAGCAACGATTTATAGACCGACTTCGGGTACCGCACATATTGCGACGTATGACATTGTGGAGCAGTCCGCTAAAGTGCGGGAATTAATTGGGGTTTCCTTTCAAGAAGCAAAATTAGATTGGTCACTGAATTATAACGAAATTTTAAATTGGCATGCGAAGATTTGCGGGTTATCTAAAGAGGAACGGCAGAAAAGAATCAAATTTATAGTAGAAAAATTACAATTATTCGATGCCAAGGGAAAACCTGCTTATAAATTGAGTGGAGGGCAGAAAAAGAAGATAGAAGTTGCAAAAATTCTTATACAACGTCCAAAAATAGCATTTATAGATGAACCGACTGCCTTCTTGGACCCACACATTAAGAAGACTATTTGGGATTTAATTTTAGAACTTCGAGATGAGGGAAGCACAGTATTACTAGCGACGAATCTAATGCGAGAAGCAGAAGTACTTTGTAAAAATGATCGCATTGCGATAATGAATCAAGGAAAAATTATCAAGAGTGGGTCGCCTGCTGCATTGAAGGATACCATTCCAGGTGGGGATATTATCCAAGTTCAAAGTAGAAACCTGAAACCAGAGATTGAAAAGGAATTAACAAATATTCCGAATATTGTAGACATTCGAATTAATGACAATCAAATGTTAATATATCTAAATAAGGCAGAAGATGTCGCTTCAACAATCCTTCAAATTTTGCTCCAGCATGGTATTTCGGTAGAAAAATTTCAGATGAGTGAACCTACGCTTGATGATGTTTTTTTCAGATACACTCAAAAATTTTTAAAATAAGTTCGTGCGGGATTGGATGAGCAATTTTTTTAATATCATCGAACGTGATTTGAAACGTTTATGGAATTATAAAATCTTCATCTTTACGAATACTTTGACTTATCTAGTGCAAATTTTCGTCTATGCGTTTATTTTAGACTTCCTTGTCTCATCTGAATTAGACTATATGCGATTTTATGCAGCAGGAGTGGCAATATTAACTCTCTGGTCTTTTGGAATGTGGGCGGCCTGGGAGATTGCAGATGAGCGAAGCGAAGGGGTTATTGATTATCATTTGACTCTGCCTTTATCAAGAACGGAGTACATATTGGGACGAATGATTGGAGGAACGCTTCGCACAATTGTATATTCCATCCCGCTTTTTTTCATCTTTTTATTCGTGACAGGAATGGGAAGCTTTGTAAATCTGCTTAGTATTTTTGGGCTCCTATTTTTATTCTCATTTGGGGTTACCGGGTTAGGAGTAATAATTGGAAGTTTTACCAAAGAGCATACAAAGTTAAGCTTCATTTTAGGTTTGATTGATGCGTTTCTCATCAGACTGAGTACTATTTATTATCCAGAGTATGCGATGGACTATTGGATGCAATTTATTAGTAGGATAAATCCTTTGACACATGCAAGTGATCTCTTACGATGGGGGTTAGGCTTTCCAGATAATTCTATCACGCTTTACTCAATTTTATTTATAGTCATATTTTCGCTTATTTTGATTGGTATAGCCATTCGTGTCTATAGCAAACGATTGGAAGGAGGGCTTGCGACATGAGCATGGTGGCAATAATTGAAAGGGATTTACGAAATTTCTTTAAGTATAAATACTGGATTATTGTCTTATTAATTACAAATCTTGCCGATTTACTCATTATGGCGGCGAGCTTTTCCAATCTTGTCACAGAGGAAACCTTTAACTACTTTTTGTTCTTTGCTCCCGGGATTACAGTTCTGTCCCTCTTCGGTGCATCTTTTATTATGGGGATTGAGGTTAGCCAAGAACGCCATAGCCAACGGATTCACTATCTTTTATCGCTACCTATAGATCGATTTCAATTTATTGTCGCGCGGGCGTTCGCTGGTGCGATAAGATCTTTAATTTTTTGTATTCCACTTCTGATAATTGCAATTTTAATGCTTGGAATCCCTCCTGTTTGGCTCTTATTATTAATTATCGGTGTGTTATTCATATTAGCCATGGGGCTCACATCGCTGGGGATAATTCTGGCGACTGCTATTCAAAACACGCGACGCTATCAGCTGGCAAGGGGTTTTGTGAGTATGTGGCTTATGTTTGGCTCGACCGTCTTTTATCCTCGAGATGTTATGGCAAATATACCAGGGATGAATATCATTGCTGATATAAACCCTCTCAGTTTTGGAGCCAATATTTTGCGGGGATTATTAGATCCCGCTTATTTTGATGCCATTCGCATAATTGATATCGTAGGATTGTTGATTTTTTCGGGATCAATGATTTATTTTGGATTGTACTTTTATAATCGATATACAAAAAGCACTTAAAAATAAAAAAGAAACCTAAAAAAGAGAGAAAATTAGGATTTCATACGTTGGGCGGCTTTTTCAAGTGCCGCAATTACGGGTAACTTTTTACCAGTCAAATATTCGAGCATTGCGCCTCCACCAGTACTGATGAAATCCATGTTTAATTTGAGCGTATTCGCGTAGCCACCCATTTCGCCTCCACCAACAATGCTATACGCCTTAGAATCCGCCATTGCATGGAGAATTTCTTTCGAGCCATAGGCGAACGTGGGATTTTCAAAGACGCCTGCAGGACCATTTGCTGCCACCGTTCCCGCTTCTTTAATAATACTTACGAATTTTTCTGCAGTCTTATGACCGATATCATTTGAAGGATAATCAGGGGGTAAATTATTCACATCTACTTCTATTCGCTCTCCATTTTTGTTGAGTGCTAGATCAACTGGGAGTTCCAATTTATCCTGATATTTTTCATAAATTTCTTTGGCAGTTTGGAGATATTCATCAAAATTTTTAATTGGTTTTTTATTGACCTCGTGAATTTCGATTCCCGCACCCGCAAGCATAATGTTCTGAAGCAATCCACAGACTAAGATCTTATCAGCTTTATTATTTTCGAGGAGATTTTTCAGCACTTTGAATTTTGTTTCTACTTTTGCGCCTCCGATAACGTAAATCATCGGTCTATCGGGATTGCTCAGGATTTTTTCCATAACCTCAATTTCACGCTCTAAAATACGTCCTGCATAAGAAGGAAGAACTGCTGTGAAACCAACGAGAGATGTTTGCGCCCGATGTGCCGCGCCATACGCATCGTTCACGTATATATCAACTAATGGAGCCAAAGTTTGTACAAATTTCGTCTTTGATAATTCTTCAGGTGTGCCTTTCTGCATCTCTTCTTCTAAGAACCGTACATTTTCTAATAATAGAATTTCACCAGGTTTAAGATTCTTTATCGCATTAACTGCCTTCTCACCAATGGTATCATCCACGAATTTAAAGCGATCGCCATATCGTTTCTTCAAGACTTCGGCATGGGGTTTGAGGGAAGTGAAATCCTTTTTTCCTTTTCGTCCTTGATGAGCTAAAATGATTACTGCTGCTTCCTTCAAATCATCGAGAGTTGGCTTGATCTGATCTAAACGCAATGTATCTTTAATAACAGGGTCATCAACGGTAACAGTACTGTTAAGATCAAATCGAACTAAAACCTTTTTCCCTTTTACATCTACATCATCAAGCGTCATTAAACCAAATTTCATAATATTCACCTAAACCAAGGTCTAATTTTTAAATTATTCTAAATTTTTATGCATTCATCTAAATTATGATTTCTTCCACCAATTTTCATTGGTTTTCATTTATACTTTTCATTAGATTCATTATTTAAACTTTTCATTAGAAACAATTTTTTCAAACTAAATCACGTGTAAATAAAATTAAAAGAGGATTTTATATATGCTCATGAAATTCTTCAATAGAAATTTCAGATTCGATTAATATTCTTTTAAGAGTTTTTTTCTTTAATTCCTTATGAAGTGGAATGGTGATTTTATATATCTTGGTAGGAATTCTTTTTTCGATTCTTACAGGGCTCCCCTTTTGACGAACTATTTCAAACCCGAATTTTTTTAGAATAGCAATTAATTTCTTTCCTGATACAACAGGTAATTTCAAATATAAACTTCCAGAATCTGAATTTTCTTTCCATTGGGGATTTTTTTCATATCTGGTTCTAAATATAGTTGAATTGCTTCTTTTATATTTTGGAGTGCTTCTTCTATTGTATCTCCTTCAGAAATACAACCAGGTAATGAGGGAACATATACTGTATACCCCCCTTCTTCATCTTCTTCTAACACTACTTTAAATTTCATAGATATTAAATCCAGTTTGTTAAATTTTATTTCATTATGGATCTTTTAATCAATAGGATGATTAAAAAATTGACAAATGTTTAAATACTTGCCGTTTAGGAATTTCAAATGATAAATCAGATCTTAGTAATTTCTATGTTCAAAGAGTGTACTTTCAAACCTAAAAATATTACTAATTTTGCCACAAATCTTCACCAAATGAAATTATTGTGATGAATATTTCGCTTTTTTGGACCGGAAATAAAAAAACATTAAACAAACACGTTTTTTTTATATGTTTTTATTTATTAATTACAGCTGACAACATTGAAAAATCCTAAAGATGTGTAATAAAAAATATGCCTCGATTCTACGTTGTTTGTCCCCGTTGTCAATATGGAATGGATTTCGCCCAGACGAAGATTAAAGTAGGAGACCGTATTCAATGCTTAAAATGTAAGCTGAATATCAAAGTGACGCACATTTATATTCCAGAGAAATATGATGCTGAATTCGATGAAGAAATTGGGGTAGAGCCACTTATTACGAATGGAGTGGAAATTGAATCATTCTTAATAAAAAGAGATGAAATTCTTAAACGAAGTTTTATTCAGCCTCTTGAAGATGTTGTTGAGCCAGGAGAGACATTTACGGATGATATGACCATCGGGAATGAATATATTTCACCAATATTCGATGATATCAATGAAGGATTATTTTTATTGAAAAATGGGCTTCGAAAATATAATGTCTTCGCGGATGAACGAGTTGCATATCAGATTGGGCTGTTTGGGACATGGTTTAAAGATCCTGCAGGAGTTCATATTCATATTGGGTTAGGAGAAGAAGGAATTGGTAAAGAACATGCCGCAGCATTAATGATCTATATCCATGATTATTTACCATTTATAATGGCGCTGTGTGCTAATAGTCCAATATTTCCTGGAAGAAATAATCAACCAAAATTAACTTCAAATGCCTCGAATCGATTGTTAATCTATGGGAATCAGCAATGCAAATCGATAACGAAAGAACAGATTAGGCTCATGAAAGATGACCATTGGACAGAAATTAATTATAATGCCGTCAGAAAAGACAAACCTCCAACTGTTGAAATACGCGTACTGGACAGCAACATTCCAGAATATATTATTGCAGCCGTAGAAATATTACGCGTATTGACCATTGCCTATCTAAAAGGGAAGCCATCTCCAAATGTACTTTCATTTTCGAACTACCAAAAATCAAGACAATCTGCTGCCAGATATGGAGTTCGAGGAAGCCTTTACTGGAATGGTAAGAACCTTAAGATGGATAAGTATATTGATAAATTTTTTGATGAATTTCACGAGGAATTTGAAGAAGAGGATTTAACTGCTGAGATTTTAGACATTTTCAAGTTGGCCAAACTCGGATGGAACAATGCTACTATTATAAAAGAATCTATCGAGGCAATTAAAGCAATTTACTCATCGAAGAAATTTAGTTGGAGAAAACAATTCATAGCACGATATAATGATGCTATTGCTTCGTTACTTGACGGTAATAATTTGATCGATTATGCGCGTTTGATGTATGTAGAATTACCTGATTTAAAAAATATTCAGCTTGGCAAGAAGCATCCTTTTTAGTTTTAAATTAAAAATTTCATTCTCAATCAAAAGAATCTAAATAGGATAGAGCAAGTAATTCTCCTTCTTTAAGATGTTTTGCGCGGATTGGCTTGTTTAAGAGCTTCACAAGAGGGCTTCGGTCAGAACTGAAGTAATACGTATTTTCATCTTTCACTAAAACTAACGGGAAATGATGGCGATAAAGATACACTTTATCAGGTTCAAAATTTGAAATAACTGTAAAAGTGTAATATCCTTCTAACCGATCGATTGTTTTCCGTATAGATTTTTCAAGATCGGCATATTTTTCAAAATATTTTTCGATCAAATGAGGAATTACTTCCGAATCGACTGAACTTAAAAAGATGTGCCCCTCGGTAGTTAATTCATTCTGTAAAGTGCGATAATTTTTTATTGTTCCATTATGAGCCACTGCAATATTGCTGGTACAATCTAATAAGGGATGACTATTGAATTTTGAAGTAACTCCGACTGTTGGAAAGCGAACATGACCGATGGCGATATTACATTCAACTTTTTCATTTTTATTTTCTTCTAGAAAATCCAATGCAGATACATCTTTCTTTTTAATCACAAGATTTCCTTGATGATCGATATAACCAATTCCGGTTCCATCTTGACCTCGATCAATAAGATTTGTAAGTATTGCTAATAAATTCGGTATTATTTGTGTTGAATTGGTTTTTGAAAGGATACCTGCTATTCCGCACATTTC
>SUPS01000215.1 GCA_005191415.1 Candidatus Helarchaeota ASGARD archaeon Hel_GB_A | reverse complement strand
CAATTATGACAATACAAAAATTTTGCCGGAATATTGAAAATATTTTTACATCTATAACAGTAATAAAAAATTCCTAAATTAGAATAATCGACGCCCTCATTTTTTAAGGGAATATGACATTTAGGACAAATCATTCCATTTGATGTAATGAACTTTTTACTAATTGTTTTAGTTCCGCAAATATAGTGTTCTGTAATTAGTGTTTTTTCTAAAGCATTTGAATTGCAAATGGGACAATATAATTTTATTTGAAGCTTTGCAGAACTACAATCTGGACAGCAAAGAAGAGTATCTTGTATTTCTCGAATTAGGTACCCCATGTTTGCTAATTGCTCTAAAAGACGTATTTGTTCTAATTCGGAAATTTCGGAAATTTTATTTAGGGCGGGATAACTGATTCCAGATTCAAAATTAAAGACGGGATTTAGTTTAAAAATATTGTTTTCATAAATTTCAGACAAAAGATGGTATATTTTTTTTCTAAATTTAGAATTTTTGTATTGATTAGGGTTATTTTTTCTGATTTCTTTCAAGGTATCGATTAACCATATTTTTAATAGGTCTTTTTCTTTCGGCATGCGTATGAATGCGTCAATTAATTCGTCTTTAAAATCATCAGGGTTTTCATGTTTTTCAAGGAAAAGAAGGAGAAGTGATTGATCTTGCATTCCTCCAAAATAGGATACAATCTTAAGTTCATCAGTTCCAAGAGAAGCAAAGCGCGGACTGGCAATATCACCCATAGTTTGAGAAGTGTATATATTTACGATTTTGGCGGGTGATAGAGCTATATTCTCTGGATATACGGCTTCCAAAAACGGTCCTAATTGATTGTCCCAGCGAATGACACCGATCCCTTTAGGCATATTATCACGAAATTGATTAAAATTGTTCACTTCCAAGTAAATAATTATAAAAATTTAAAAAATCAAAGAATAATGGGAGGAATTCATAAATAACTTCAATTTTTTTAAGAACTTCATTAGTTCGTTTTAGAAAAATTTGAGAAACGCGTTACATTTTAGCCTCGAAACTAAGCATTTCGAATTTTTTCGGAAAAATTATTTGCAATGATTGGGAGAAAATTGTCTTTTAAAATGTTACTGGCTGTATACCAAAATATTAGAAAAACTTCCCCAAATGTAAAGGTGTATTACAGAGAAAGCTCGAATGGGAATCATGTAGGGTGTGAGGTATAATATCGGCATATTGGCATTTTTAAAAATGGATGACTGGGTTTTCCATCTCATACCCCCTTCTTCACGATTTCGGAGACTGACCGCCTCCTAGGCATCTGTTCGAAGTCCTTGCGACAGTAAAGTGCGGCTGGGCTCTTCAGGCTGATCTTTAAGACTCTTAACCACCACCATCGGTATGGTTACCACTAGATCAAAAACTTTGCGTCTACTAGCCCACGTATTTATGAACAAGCTCGCTTAAGCATGAACCTATATGCCATATCATCATTTATGGGCGTATTTTCTCCTCTCTCCAGAAAATCCAAGGCGCTCTCGACATAATATCTCTCTAATTAATGTCTGATTTTGTCAAAACGAGAAGAAATTTCCTTTCAAGATGGATATCACTTTCTTTATAAACAGGTGCTGAACCTTACTCCCATATTATATGACCAAATCAGGCTCTAACTGATCGGAAAGGTGTCTATTTGCGGATCATTCGCCCCTATATAAGGCTTCCCATGGAAATATATTCAGATCTTGGTAATATTACCCAATTTTGCCCTTCTTTGAACTGCTTGGTATAGCATTTGTTGAAGGGCAACTACAAGCTAAGGGATATGCATTCAAATCAAAGATGGCCCCACGCAATGTAAAAAAAGTAGGTCATATACAGAGATGTATAAATAATGGAACCTAAATCCTTACCGACTTGCTTATTTTTATATCCAAATCATGTACACAATCGCTAAGATTTTTTAAATATTAAATCTTATATTGATTGCATTTTTATTAGAATACAAGTATTACTAGCTAATCGGGGAGATTTTATGGAAAATATATCTTTACTAATATTGAATACCAAGTTCTCCACAATTAAAAGGGAAATAACTGAGATACTCCCAGAGTTAATTGATAAAGGTATAATTGAGGAGAGAATCCAGAAGTTAATCATTGCACTGAATAATTTTCCATCAATTCTGACATTAGCTAGTTGCGAGGGACATATTAATTATCTTAATGCAACTAATGATGATGAATACGTAGAACCTCTCAAATTTTCCTATGTTCTCGTTGGTGCCCAATATCTTGATTTTGAGGAGGATAAAATAATTAAATTTCTCAATCTTATAGAGGCAGAAGAGGAGGTTAAAGATGAGGATCTTGAATTGTATTCATTCTATATCATTACCCAGAAATTATATAATGAAATTCATGAATATCTTTTGAAAACTAATCCATTGTTAATTTGGATTCGTCCTCAGTTAAATTTAAAATTAGCAGCTATCAGTATGGATTACGCTGAATGGAAATTCAGTTTTTATACAGATGATGAAGCCAAATCCTTGGTTTTTTGGTTAATTTGCGAAATACGCAAACACGGGTGGCAACTTAAAGACTTCACCAAGCGATTTGTAATAGAAAACTTACCAGAGATATATTCACGATTGAATGACTTGGAGCAGGAATGGAAAAAAAAGATAAACGACTTGCTTACATTACTCTATTCATACAGATAATCTTCAATTCTTTTACAGCTGATTTATTTTTTTTAAGGGAAAGTTTTCTCAAATTGTTTACTATTATTTTTTAAGAGATTTAGAAAGATCGCAGCGTTATGATCGTAGCATTAACTTTATAGTGAGATTGTAGTATCAAATTTATTGGCTTCTTAGTGATCTCGTTAAAAGAGGTATATAAGTAAAAATTATTCATTAATTAGTCTAGGTGATAATTACCCAAATTTAAACCTATTTTGGAGATAAAACTTTCTTTCAGCAGAAATGCGCAATAATATAAAAATAAGGAAGGTAAAATTACAATTGTGGGTGAGAGATGTGAATTTAATTGATATAATCGATAATTTCACGAAAATACATAATGAATTAATAGAAAAATTAATAAAGACACAGATTGATTATCCTCTTACCATTTATGGCAATTTTCTAAGTTTTCTCCAGGAAAGCATCCATATATTTGTGGAAGAAAATCAATGGATATTAAAAGTGGATTTATTTGATATTAAAATTGATAAATTATTCGAAAGCTTTCAACACATTGATCAAAAAATCTTCAGTTTGTATATTGGCTTTGTTTTATCTTATGCAGGATATTATGATGAAGTAGCAAGAGAACTCCTTCTCTATCATAGTTCGGCCGATTCAAATCAATTCAAAAATCCTCTATCAAATAAATGGACACTTAATGAATGGATAAGCGCATTTGATCTTCAATTAGATTTAAAAAATGAACAAATCGGAACCTTTAATTGCTGGTACGGAGCTTATTTCAAGGAATCATTTGGCAACAATAAAAAAAGGAACTTATACATTATTACATACTTAATTTATCCATATCCATTTGATTATAGAGCGTTTTTGGATTATTTAATCGAAGAATATCTAGCAAATTTTGGTAAAAAATCCGCTGTTTCATCGGTAATAAGATTTATTAAAAGTGAAAGTGAGAATTTTTTATGAAACTTGCTAAATTCTGAGTAAACCCTTTTATAAGATATTATCAGGAATTTTAATAGGTGAATATAGATGATACATGATTTTTATTATTTTAGTAGGAGGTATCAAAAAATTGAAGATGATTTCCTTGAACTCATAGACTTCATAGAAATTACAGACAATTTTAAAGACCCTTGTTATAAGGTAGGAGGGTCTAAAATGATGGATTTTTGTATTAAAGTCGGAACAGAAATAGAAACTCTTTTTCGCATTTTATTAAATCACAAGCAGTTCGATTCAGTCTTAAATATAGAGAATCTACGGAAAAAACAAAATATCACTGCTTATATTAAGGTTATTGAGCCAACATATAACTTAAGCAACTATAGATTGATTGTAAATTTAATAGACACAGTTATCAGTCCTTATGAGGATTTTGAAAACTCCAAAGCTCCTGAATGGTTCAGGATTTACTCGCTTCATAAACATAACAAAATAGAATTGGTTGAAAGATGGAATATGAAGCACAGCCTTTATGCCTTAGGTGGGTTGGCTATCTTAGTCGTTAATCATCCTTGGATATGGGAGAACGGCTTTTTTCCAAAGAATTACTTTAGTTTTAGAGTATTTAATGAAAAGGGGCTTGAACCTCGTTTCCATTCAGCAGTTGTTTAAACCGAGAAAATTAAGTCCACAAGAAGATTTGACGCAATATACACGAGGAGTTGAAGGCGCAGGGGCATCTACAAATATGGGGGTAGATCCAATGATTGAAGCGGTAGCAAGCTCGGGAAAACTAATTCAGAATCCAGAAAATATAGCACGCTTTAAACCAATATTCGAACATCTTAGAGAAATTAGAAGTTCTATAGCTGGAAGCAATAAAAGAGAAAGTTCTCGAAAATCTGGATGCATTCCGCCAGCGCTAATATCAAATATTACGCTAGTACTTACGTATGAAAGGGATCTTTCGAAACCTGGGCTATCGTTCTCGAAAGAGATACTGGAATTATCCCAGGTGGCACCGGTACAAGAATGCCCAGGACCGGTGCTTTCGATGCAAAGGAACACTTATTATTGGACTCCTCGGAGTCCTTTACAATTGTCCAACTTTGTTTAACTTTATACTATTTATTGTGGTAATTATTTTTTGAAAATTATTTTATTTGACTTTTGATCAATGGTGATCATATCATCCTGAACCATTTTAGATAATAGCTTCTTAAAAAGATTTGTATTTTCGACATTGAACATTTCTTCAATTAAAATTCTCCAAGCTTTCTTGATTTTAAGCGTTAAAATACCAGAATTGAATTCACTTTTGGCTTCTGTTTTCAAGAGATTATAAATGCTTAGAAGTAGGAGTGGATCTAGATCGTCTTTTTCCACCTTAACATTTTTTAATCTCTTTTCATTCAAGAAAACATCTCCCGAATAGGGGGAATGTGGTTATGATCTATTTGATTATTAATTAATTCTAGATCGCCATCAAGGAAATGAAAAAAAATTGCAATTGGGAAAATAGATTCAAGGTAAGAAATATGAGTTTCGTATAGAAATCTCATTTTTTTCCCGATTTTTAAAAAAAAGTAGAGAATAAAATTTCAAAATTCAAATTAGATATTTTATTTTAGGAGTTGCGTAGTTAAAAAAATCTTTTTAAAAATTTTGGTAAATTCTAAGGAGAGAAAAGAAATAAAGGGATTAAATATCCTTATGAAGGATATTAGATAAATAATGGGAAAAGCAAATTGAAATATCTTTAATTTTCTTGCATTTGTAGGATTGTAGCCCAATTCTTAAGAATTTGTTTTGAAATCCATGAGAACCCTTCTTCAACGCCAATATTATTTAAAGCACTAGTTTCTATAAGTTTCCATTCTCGATTATTGAGTCTATTAAGTTGTAATCCATCAATGATTTCTTCAACGCTTCCATGGGGTTTTAAATCGATTTTATTCGAAAGGACTAGGAGAGGTAGCCCTTGGGCTTCTTCGTAACCCAATACTCTATATAATTCTTCTCGAGCCTCATCGATTCTACTGAGATCCGAGCTATCAAAGACAAATATTAACCCATTTGTCGCATTCATAAAAGTTCTCCATGAATTTCGAAATCGTTTTTGTCCTGCCACATCAAAACATACGATTTGTAGGTTATTTAAAACAATTCGTAAGATATTTACATTCAAAGTAGGAGCAGTTGAGATAAATAGATTATGTTTTATACGATTTAGAAGTGTTGTTTTTCCTGCACCATCTAATCCAAAAATAAATAACTTAGCAGCTTTTCCTTGGATGGATACTGTTTCAATAGGCAACGCTTTCAGTAGCTCTTCCATTAAATTCTTAGCTTCCTTGAATTTTTCTTGAATAGCTTCCTTGTATTTTAATTTGGAAAAATCAGAAATGTAAAAAGATTGATAAATATCCCGTATTTTAGAGAATTTTGAAGCAAATTCGGCTAGAGGAGTTTCATAAATGGAGAGATTTTCTTCATTTTCAGAGTTAAATACCACGGAAACCAAAACCATTTCTTTTTTTCCACGGGCCCAAGGAGAGGGTACTTCAAAGAAATAATTTGTTGTAATAACATCAGAAAATTTATGAATGAAAAACCCTTTATCAAAAGCCATATCCATCAATTTTGCAATTTCACTAGCTCGTTCATCAGAAAGAACTTTTGGTATCTGAATTAAGGGTTTAGGACCAAAAATCGAATGAAAATAAGATAAAATTACAATCTTCACGTTTTAGACCTCCTTGTCCAATTTTAAACGGTAATCAACACCATCTTCGGATAATCTTTTTCGACATTTTGGGCAAATAAACCCCTTTTTACTTTGAAAATCCCGTAGATCCCCTAAATAACCGCAAATAAAATGTTCAATTTTGATAATTTCACTATTAATTTCAAATGCTTCGAGAATGAGATTAAAAACGGGGTCGAATTTCTTAAAAGGAGAAAGATTTGAGGTATTTTTTAGAAGATATTTCTTGAAATAATAAATAAAAAATAATTTTAAAGTATTTAAGAGATATTTAAATTTTGATTCTTCATATTTTTTAGGATATCCCAGGCAAAAAATACATTTGGTCTCTTTGTCTGACGAAAAATGCAGGCTATATGCACCCATTTCAATTGAATCAATGCTATCATTTGCGAATTCCTTTGCAAACATCTCAATTGCGCTAAAAAAACCAGCAATCAACAGTGGATTTGGTTGATTTAATATGTAATTTGTTAATGTTACTTGTTGGGAATATAACAGAACACCTGACTTTGTTAGAACGTAAAAAGCTAGCGTCATAGATTTCACCAGAAAATGAATGAAGTAATTGCGGTATTAATTCACTTTCAATTAAATATTTAAGAAAATTATAGAATGACAGAGTAACATAAAAATGATAATTTAGAAATCACAATTCGATTTCGAATCTCAAGATTTTAACGACTTTTTTATAGTAATTACTAAAAATAAAATCAGCGATTCTTTGCGATTAAGAATTAAATTCTTCCGATTTTGTATTTCTAAAGAATTAAGG
>SUPS01000214.1 GCA_005191415.1 Candidatus Helarchaeota ASGARD archaeon Hel_GB_A | reverse complement strand
GATCTTCTTTTACTTTAGATTTTTTTTTAGCTGGCATCGTAAATTACATCATATATCTTTAATTAATACTATCTATTGATTATTTAAAAAGTAATTAAAATAATTATGTGAATTTTGTCGAATCTTACGCTGATAACATCTATTTAATCTTAAGCTGATAACATCTATTTTTAAAATTCCATTGAAATTCAGTATAGAGAAATTATCTTTTCTCTTTGGATAATTTTAGAATGCTTAAGTACTTTTCTTTCCGAGTTTTGTAAATGTTAATGACTTCTTTTCCTAGGTTAGTGAGATTATTTCCTGAATCGATTAGTACGAGATCTTCAAGAGTCTTAAGGATCGAAAGAACTTTTTTCTCTTTGATTCCAACGCCAGCGGCAATTTTTTTCGGAGTTTTTAAACCGAGTTCAATCATTAAAAGAGTTACAATACCACTAAGTCCATGAATATAAGAAATTCGCTCAAGAAGCCACTCGGTAGTCAGATCTTTATCATCGAGATATTCTTCAAGTGGGAAAAACTCATTTACTAGCTTATTTGCTCCGAAAAAGACATCGACATCTCCCTTCCAATTTTCGAGTTCTTTTCGGAAATGATATTCGAACCGATTCGTAAATTGGTCCAATCTCTTACGAATAATTGGGAAATCGACACTTGAAAGAATAGCAACGATGACATGTTGCCCGTGGGAAAAGAGAATTTTATTATCCATATGATCGATTGTTTTGAGTTCTCGTTCAGAATGAACGATTTCTTGGATTATTGAGGAAATTCCTATTAATGCACTAGTAACAAGGCTTGGTTCTGGGGCATTAGTTCCTCCTAATCTTTTATCATAGAGAGGTATTCCTGTCTTAGTTAAAACATAAATATGTTTAACATTTCGCTCCCAATTACGTTGTCTCAATCTATTGCGAATAGTATAACCCGAATATATTGCAACAACCGCTCCAATGATTCCAAATATCCACGAATAACGGATAAACCAAGATATACCACCTCCAACGATTACCAAAGTTACTGTTTTAGTGATTAATAAATCACCATTTTTTGTTGTTGCATTAATTGTAATGGAATAGGTACCAGGTGCCATATTAGATGTATCGATTACAAAAGTATAATTTCCATTTCCGATATACGTTAAATTTCCCTTGATAGAATCCCAAGTATATGTAACGGTGACATTTTCAAAATAAGTTCCTGAAAATTCATTCTTAAGAATTACCGAGAAAGAGGCTAATTCTCCTACGCTCCTTGTAATTACTTCTGATGAAAATGTTGCACTAGTAAATTGAAACCATTCTTTAATTTGAAGAATGAATTGAATGCTATTTCCAAGATAACCTGTCTTATTTATAGTGACTAAAATAGTATGAGATTCAGCTTGTGTGCCTGCATAAATCTCAATCTTGTAATAACCACTTCCTAAATTTACAAACGAAATATTTTCATATCCATAGAACGTTATATCTGCATTTTCTACCCCTACATTGTATTCAGTATCATTGTAATACAATAAAATAGAAGCTCTTTCGTTTATAGGCATTGTAATTAAGGTTTCATTTAGATTGACAAGTGATGTTAAGATTGGGCGATAGGAAAGGAAGATATAAATTGATTGGGATTTGTAATAATTCTTTGTTGCCGTAATATTTATGATATCGGATTCTTGCAACCCTACTGTGGATATTAGGATAGTATATGGATATTCTTCTAAGGGATTATAAAATACCCAATGTGTCGCATTAACAAAGAAAATATCTGAAGCAGAACCATCAGGAGATATTGGCGCACCCGCAAATTCAATATATTTTAAGGAAATAGAGGCGTTTTGTCCATAAGCGATGGTTTCTATAGATTTATAGATTAATTTCGTTTCTACAATATTTATCTGAATAAGAATTTGGAGCGATTTATTGTTATGATAAATTTTAGAGGCATTAATTATCAAGAGATATTCACGTATATCACACCAAGATGTATTTAGGGTAATTTGATAGAAACCATTTCCCCCCTCATTAATTGAATAGTACCCTAATGTCCAATTGATTGAGATCAAGGAATGATTAATGCCTATAGAAGTAATGGTACGATAATTAATTGTTATTGTGAGATTTTTCCCCCACTCTGAGCTAGTATGCGGATAATCATCAGAAAGCAATTCGGTTTCAATGGGTGTCACTTCTAATTTTATATCTAGGGTTTGAAATTGGCAATTAGCCTTGGTTGCATTAATTACTAGAAGGTATTCATGTAATTCCGCAAAGGATAAGTTTATTTCAATAGTATATATTCCATGCCCTAGCTCTGTGACGGTATATGGCCCCAATGTCCAATTTACCATCACCAATGAATTGTTAATTCCTATTTCATCTAATGCTCGTAAATATTCAACTTGGATTGTGACGATGCTTCCCCATTCCTTTACAATTTTTGGATATTGAGGTGATGTCAATAGAGTTTCCGCAGTCACAATGAGATTTAATGTATAAGTTGCATTAAAGAAAAATGAACTTGATGAATTAATAATGATTGTATAATTAGAAATTGCTGGAAGATCGCTTGTATCTAATACTATTTCATATTGACCTGTTTCCAGATCATTTAATTTTTTTAGTACAGGTATTCCATTTTCAGTCCAATTTAAAGTAAGATCTATACCTTTAACTAATTGATTTCGATCAGTATCATTTAATCCAATTCTAATTAGTAAAAGTTCCCCATAATTTATCTCGGTAGTCTGATCTTCAATAGCATCAATCGGTCTTGAGAGTACTAATTCGGTACTATGGATTATACTAAAATTAGATTCTATATAGCCTGCTTCTTGTCCGTTATTCCATGAAATTGAAATTTTGTAAAGACCGCCCGTAGTATTATCCCCAAATATTGTTAGATTAGGAAATATAGCCCAGCCATCGTTATATAGTGGAGTGGTGTTGGTATACCAGAATTGATTGTTAGGATCAATAATCGTAAGATTTATGGAACTTGATTCGAGGTTAGGGGGCGGACCTGTTCCGTTATAAATGTGACAAATAATACGCGTTAAATTCGTAACGCGAAAATGTGAAGAATTAATCCAATGGCTCCCATTAAATATTTGTGGTTGGATTATTTGGATGTAATTTGGGGAAATAGCTTCAAAACGCCAGTACCCATCTGGAGAATTAGTTATAGTGGTTGCAGGTACCGTAAAATTTTCTGTTCCACTAATACATTCGTTTAATTTATTAATTGAAGGTAGTTGTGGCTCGGAAACAAATGTAAAAACCCAATCAGATGGATGAAAGATGGAAAATGAATGGTTCCAATATCCAGTTGGAATATTAACGAGATATTGAAAATACCAAGTGGTATTTGTACCATGATTTGTTTCAAGTTGAACTCCGATTTTTGAAGGATCTGCGGTATAAAGAGTTTCTCCAGTTTTAGATGCAAATAAATTCGTATCACAAGTGAAAGTTACTACAATATCTAAGTTTGGATTAGGAGGTGGATTTGGATTCCAGGTAAAATTCACTTGAACAGGCGAATTAGTCCATGGCGCGGTTGGCACTAAAGTACAATTCCCATATCCAATACCTCCATCAACAGGAATCCCATCCATTTTTAAATTTAATTGTGAAGGAGAAACTTTAGTTTGAAGATATAGCTTAAAATTGTCTATCATTACCATGGGTTTTATATCCGGCCCATAATTGCTCCCATAAACTACTTCTAAACCGATCTTAATAGAGATTCTCGGAAGGGGAATTGCTGAGATATTTATAGGAATCATTCCTGTGTTAAACCAACGTTGATGTGCCTCTATAATGGAAAGAGGTTTAGTATAAACTACCGTATCATTTATGGAAACATAAATTCGGAAATTTCCTGTATAGGGGCCCCAAGTATTGTATGTCCAATAATCAAAGTTAATACCTGCCCAAATAATCTCAGATCGATTGATGTAGAGCTCTTGTTCAACCCATACTTTATCACCCGTATCATATCCATCATCCGTTTCGTCTTCAATGAATAATAATAAACAATCATCATTTACGCCGTGCCCATCTTTTTCTCGGCGGTGAAACCAATCTGCATTGTATTGATTTCCGTATTGATAGGAACTCCAATTATACATAAGACATTCATTGTTTCGATAATATGGCATAATTTTATCCGGAAGTGGATCGCCTGTTCCATTAATAAAGAAAATTAAATTATCTCCAATCGTATCACCCGTATAACCCTCCGTTAAATTACTCTCGGAAATATAATCTAGGAAATTTGCCATGAGAAAATCATTGTAATAATGATTTGCAGTAATATCTGTATAACCATAATCCGTAAAGTCTTCATCCATCGAAAATCCCACATATTCGCCTGAATGAATGAGGTTTCCTGCGGTAGTTTGTCCTAAATAGCGTCTCACCCACGAATCAAAGTAAGGAGGATCTTCTACAGAATTATATTCTGCGCTACACCAAATTACTAAGTCGCGATCACTAATCTGATTAAAGTTATTAATCGCTGTTCGGGTTTCATGAGTTATATATCCTAAACGGTCTAAACTCTGCTCATAGGCTTGGTGAAAAGTGCTTGATAAATCATCTTGTAGAATCAAAATATCGGCTGAGGTGTCTAATCCCATCCATCTTAAGGTTCGATTTAAAACCTCATCCTGAATTTCTGTGCTATTCAGATTTGAAGTTGTATTGGTAATTTTTCCGAATGTAAATGCCATATAAAATATTCTATCCGAGCCATTTTGCACCCGAATCGCAGCCACATGATCATTTCCATACTTGAAAACTTTAGAGATATTTCGACTAATCCCCAAAAATTCTGGACCATTAAATTCAGGATTTAAACTCCAACATCTATTCTCATATAAATTATAGATATTCACCATGATTTTATTGCCCTGCCATGAAGGAGGGAGCACTGCGTAGGCGGACCCGTTTATTACCGTGCTAGATGAAGCATTATATCGTAAAATAATCGTTTGTCCAGCATCTGTCCGATTCGCCTTCTCGATTACCGTCAATGCGGGTGCAATCGTAGAATATTCTTTAATATGTATGGACGAATGGTTGTTTGACGGATTAATCAGGTGATTCTTTAAATTGCTATGATGGATATTGGAAATTACAATTGAGATAATTAGACAGGTAAAAAAAAGGAGAGTAATGGACCATCTTCTTTTCATCAGAGCCACCTACTTCGGACTACTAGTTCAAAATTTTGGAGAATCACTTTTTAGAAAAGGCTAAAAAATTATGAATATATTTACTTTATTTTTATTCTTGATCTTCTTTCAAACATACAATTATTTGAAAGTGATATATTAAGAATGGGTAGGCAGTGTGTATGCACTAGAAGAACTCCACTATAATTCAAATTTACATTTATATTATTGATCCTCTGTTACCCATCATTGAACCCGGAACCAACTGGTCTCAGGTCGGATAGATTTGATCAAGATCTTCTTTACCATTGCATCAGGATACTTTGGAATTTTTTCCTCAATCACATAGATCCATACCTCCTTTTGTTGGATAATATTAAAAATTTTATACCAGAATCCTTGAATGAATTTTTTCTTGTTGTGGGGAACCAATCTTGCAAGGACATATGGCACTTTATCTCGAAGTAGGTGGACTCCGAAGCATAAGGTTAGAAGCAGGTGAGTCGAGAGAGGCTGGTCGCCATAATAAAAGGATTCATTGAGTAATGTTAGCTCAGGAGACTGTAAGATGAGTTTCCACAACTTAAATGGTGAATCAATCGAGAGGAGCGATTCGCTTAACTTCAATAAATCGATTTTTTTCGTAAAGTCATGAGTAATGAGGTATCGTGAGAAAGTCGGGATGCGTTTAATACGGGTCATACTAGCAGCTAATTGATCTGCCAAGGCCAACTTGTAGTAATATGAGGCAACTGTGGTAGTATATCGATTTTTGATAGAATCCAAGAATTGTTTCAACTTGATCGTCTGCTTCTGGCGGAGCTCGTGCCACTCATAGTGTAGTTTCAAGAGTAATCCTTCTAAAGTAGGGTTTGCTTCATAATTCTCGGAAAGATACGTGATACCTCCGAGTTTTGGCACGATGTCATGGAGCAAGGCTGCTTTTAGGAACTGCTTTTCATCAGCAGAAAAATCAAGTATAGGAGGGGCATATGTCTCATGGTAATAAAGAGGCGAAAGTTCAGGTGGATGTAAGCGAAATTTCCCGAAACCTGCACTCCTTAATTGCCCTATTCCACGAAAGCCCAGTTCTGCGATGTACCTATTAAATTCAGGATAATTTGTTTTGAGTTGGATCAAAAAGAATTGAGGTATGACCTGAAACCGCATTCCTTTTTTGATGTAATATTGTTTTTCTTCAAAATCAGGGAGGGATTGAATGTTCAAACGATAGTCTTGTGGAAGGGGCTGAGGAAGATGGGTTTGGATGTACTTAAGAAAAGCAGGAATTGAGAATTTTTTTCGAGGGATGAAATCACTCATAAATTCAACCACGAACTCAGATGATGAGGGTATGGGAGATGTATGTTCATATATATTGGCGGAGCTATACCGGCAGATTCCGTACCCATTGGTTTCTTTTCCTCCCACTTGGAATTCGCTAGTTTGAATGATGTCTTGTATTTCCTCGAGGAGCTCAGTGGCTGGATTTAAAAAATCGACAATCAGCAAATTATCGGGCGTGTAGATTCTGCGATATTGGAAAAGAATAGGATGCGATGGAGCGATCCGTGAGAGTGTATTAAAAGATTCATAGTGTGATACCGCAGGAAGCATGTATGGGGCAAAAAAGTCTGCTTTATTTGCACTTTCCCATTTCTTTCGGCTTATAATAATACCTAATGCATTTGTATTGTGTTTAAAATATCGGTGAAAATAATGGCCGCTCACAAATCGTGTACTATGTAGGATTGGCGTGATAATTTGAAACTCCAATCGCAAGAATCTCATTTACTCACCGATCTTTTTGGTAAAGAGCTCTAAACAATACTTTCCAAACCTAGAATCGAGTGTGTATTCGGTTTCAGCTTTTTGGAACTGGGTATTTCCAAAAGAAATGGTATACACCCTCTCATTCTTCGCGGCAATAAACCGCTCTAGTTCGCTGAATTTCCTATTAATACTAATTGCTTTAACATTGATCTTGACCTGCCCGGATCCATTATTCTTGTCCGCTCCGAGCTGT
>SUPS01000213.1 GCA_005191415.1 Candidatus Helarchaeota ASGARD archaeon Hel_GB_A | reverse complement strand
ATTTATAGTTCCGATTGAAATAATTTACTGATTTATTGAGAGATCTTAAATTATCCTTAAAATCCTCATTATATTTCGGCAATAAATTATCCAAAAATATAAAAAATGATTGTAGAATGTTTTGTTGAAGATCAATAATTTATCAAGAGAGAGTAATTGAAAATAAAGCCTAAAAGAAGGAAAATTATTCCCTTCCGTCTTGATAGCCCAAGATAAAAGAGGCGTTTTGACAACGAACATAAATTAGGAAATATGAAGGTAATTAATATGGTTCTTGATAAGGAAAAAGTCGTGCGCGTACGAGATACGAAATTTCTTGATGATGTAATCGAAATTGGCGAGAAGATTTTTCCAGAAATAGATAAAGTGAGGACTTGTATTCAATGTGGCACTTGTGTAGGTGGATGTCCTTCTGGACGGCGCACAGCATGGCGAATTAAAACGCTGTTTCAGAAGGCAATGATAGGCTTAAAAGAAGAGGTGCTTGATACGGATGATTTATGGTGTTGCACTACCTGTTATACGTGTCAGGAACGATGTCCTCGAGGCATCTCAACAACTGATACGGTTCGGGTCATCAGAAATGTAGCATTTCGAGAAGGGTATGCAAAAAAGAATCATCTTTTTGTCTGTTCATTATTATTTAAATTTGGACATGCCGTTCCCATCAATGAGCCTGTAAAGGAGCTTCGAAAGAAGTTGGGGTTAAGCGAATTACCTCCTACGGTACATTCGTATCCCGAGGGGCTGAAAGAGGTTAATGCGATATGCGAGAAGACGGGATTTAAAGAAATATGGGAAAAACAATGGAAAAAGGCACAGGAGGCACAAAAATAATGGCAGTAGAAAGTGAGAAAAAATATGCGTATTTTTTAGGATGTTTGACCCCCAATCGTTACCCAGGAATTGAATATACTACTATTGAAGTATTCAGACGGCTAGGAGTTGAAATTGTGGAGTTGAAAGGCGCAAGTTGTTGTCCTGCACCAGGGGTGTTTGGAAGTTTCGATCTCTTTACATGGGCAACAATCGCTACCCGAAATCTTCTGATCGCCGAGCGCCAAGGAAATAACATAACCATGACGTGTAACGGGTGTTATGGGTCTTTGCAAGAAGCAAATCATTTACTTCATGAGAAACCAGAGTTAAAAGAACGGGTAAATAAGATTCTAAAAGAAGCGACAGGGTATGAGTATCAAGGTACTGTAGAAGTAAAACATACAATTGAAGTCTTGAGAGATGATATTGGATTTGATAAAATCCGTGATGCGGTAGTGCGGCCTCTTACGGGAATTAAAGTGGCGATCCATTATGGATGTCACTTCTTAAAACCAAGTAAGGTAAGGAAGCAAGGATCTTCAGAACGTCCAAGAGTTCTTGATGATTTAATGGAAGCAATTGGGGCAGAATCGGTTATGTATAAAGATCGGAATATGTGCTGTGGTGCAGGAGGAGGTGTCCGAGCACAATTTAAAGATGTAGCATTAGATTTTACAGCCGAAAAAATACAGAATATGCTAGATGCAAGCGCGGATGTTTTAACTACGCCTTGTGCATTTTGTCACTTTCAATTTGATGTGGGACAACAAGAACTCAATAAAGCACGTGGCACTAACTTTAATCTTCCTGTGGTTTTTTATACTCAGTTGATTGGTCTTGCTTTAGGAATGTCTCCTCTTGAAATGGGGCTCGAAACACACCAAACTCCAGTTCAATCATTTTTTGATAAACTCGGATTATAATTTCTTTATTTCTTTTTTCGAGTTTTGATATCTTTTAATCCATTTTATGAAAGAATGATGACGCTAATTGAATAGATTATGCAAAAGAAAATTGAAATTCAATATGAAGTAAAGTGGGAAGGGCGGTATTCGCAATGCTCTTTCAATAACTTAGCAACAATTCTCGATTATTTTTATGGAGTACCAGATGAATATCCCCCTGAGGAAGACTTTAAGCGAGCGCTCCCATCGAAGATGGCAGGATTGTTTGGTTGGGCGCCTTATACAGGTTATATGGTGAAATCTCAGAAACTGAAATGGAATGCGCACCAAGTGAAGGATCTCGATTGTACTTGGTTTGAATTAAAAGCTCAGAAAAATGGAGAAAGAGGATATGGCATGAGTTTTTTTATTCAATTAGCGGAAGGCGAATTAGAGAAGTTAGAAGAAGAGTTAGTAATGCATCTTAAAAAAGGACCACTTATTTTATGGGTGCCCTATGGTGCGGGCGGATTCCGATTTACACCTTATGCAGATTGGAAAAATATAAGAAAAATAGGGGACAACAAATATCAGGCAATTGTGCCATGGTTTACGCATTGTATTGTATTGGGAGGATATACAAATCGATTATTTCGAGTAGTTGATTGTTCCGATCTAAATGGTATCTTCCTAATTTCGCCAGAACAATTGATAATAAATGTTTTAGCCATGAACGTGAACCCTGCTGTAAAAAAGTTAGCTTTTCTTGATGGATATGCGTTTCACTGTTGTTTTTTTCGCAAATAATAGGATATTATTTTAGATGACCTTCAAGATCCAGTTCTTCTTTGCGAATTCGTGTGGAAGAAATGGGTTTGCCGTTTTCTGCCAATACCATTTTAATAACGAAAATTTTGAGAGGATTTAGACCGCGTTCTTTTCGGATTTGATTGATTTTTTCCGCCCCTTTTTTGGTTTCTTCACTTACAACGATGCCCTCCTGTTCAGCGAGGGTAATTGCTATACCGTAAGGGTCGTCGAGAGGAATAATTTCATAACGACCATAATATCCTTGACTATTCAAGAACTCTTCGAGTTTTTGCTTTCTTACATTGTAGGGGGGGATTTTGTCCTTGGCAGTCTTATGCTCGAGCATTGCTTCTGTAGTCAGTGCAACAAGGACTTTTTCGCCAACTTCGAAAGCTTTTCGCAAAAGCTTGTAGTGTCCTTTATGGAGGGGACCAAAAGTCCCTGCAACTCCCACAAGACGTAACATATATCGCCCTTTTATTGATTAAATTAATAAAAATTGAATTTTAACTTAAAAAAGGATTTGAAAATCAGCTTGGTGTTTTTGGGGCTGGAGATTCCTCTTGTTTTGAATCTTTCTCGACTTCTTTCATATTCATTGTTTTTTCTTCTTTCTTCTTGCTTGGTTTGCGTTCCACTTCAAAAATGGCGGCAATGTAGAAGTTGCTATTACATTTCTCACATTTTTCATCGAGTTCCTTAAACACATATTCATCTTTTTCAAATTTTCTTCCTTTTGTAAATTTACAATCGGCATTAGAGCATCGTAGAAGCGAGATGACGTCGAATTCTGGTTTGACAATTCCTGTTTGGGACATCATTAAAATAGGAAGACTTGCCATAAAAAGCAGGAGTCCTGAGAATAGCATATAGAGAGGATCTATTGCGGGATGGATGGGTCCCATAAAAAAGCCAGAAATCCCTATCATGATCAAAAATACAGAAGCCATCATCAAAATATAGCCTAATACTTTCAAAATTTTGGCAGCAGTTGTATATTTTACTTCACTCATAACCTACACCTTCAATAATCATTAATCACCTATTCCGCAACAATTTCCTATCCCTGCAATAATAACATTATCGCCTTCTACGGTGCGGGTCAATATAGCGTTTTTAATCTTTTCGATTGCTTTTGGAACACTTTTTACTAAATCTTTTACCATAGTTCCGTAGGCATCTTCTTGACCTTCTTCAATAACGATACCATCCATTGGCACACTATATTTCACACCTGCAGATTCTTCAATCTTGTATTTTTCAACACCCGGACCGCCGATTACCGCTCCAACACCTTCAATAACAGTCCCAGTTTTTTCACCTTCTAATTTCAATCCAGCGTCCACCATAATGAGCCGCGCAATTTTACCTTCTTTTTCTTCTACCAATTTTTTAATGGCTTCACCAGGTTTTCCGACAGTCGCACCAGGTCCTGTTGCTCTAATAATGAACACATTTCGTCCCTCAATTTCCATTTCATATAGAGTAATATCCTTTGTGTAATCGCGTGTAATTTTTGGAGGGGATTGTTTTTTGTAATCATGAACGAGGGTGGTCACCACCAGTGGACCGATGCTATCCCCAATAGGAATGCCTTGACTAAAGGATTTTAAGGCTTTGAAAATAGCTTTGGCAATTTGCATAATTAAAGGCAATTGCATCTGAATTTGCATAATCAATATAAGACTTTTGGTCTTTTTCCCTAATAGAAGATAATGCCGAACAATTTTGAAAATCATATTAACTGCCGAAGTAGCTTCAATGGTACCTTCAATATTTGCCGCTACATCGCGTGAAGCGGCAGGTGCAATTTGTTTAACGTGCTGTTCCCAACGTGATTTTCTAACATCTAGTATGTGCTCAAGCCTATAGATAATCCCTGCGGGATCTAAGTCTACTGGCTGCACAGTGAAGAAATCTAGTAAGGAATTTAATATTGGACGCGGATCTTCTTTGGGCTTTCCTCTTTCATTGATTAGCTTCACTAAAACATCTTTTCCTTCCTTAGTCATTTGTTCTAACTCGCGCACTGCGACTTCAATTTGTTTCTGCATCATCCATAGCTGGATTCGCTGATTATAAAAGAAAATAACAATAAAGAGTACTAAAAATATGATTTGAAAAATCCAAGACCATTCATTATAATATTGCATCATTTACTTCACATCGAACGACTGGAAATTATTATTTAAGTGGCGTTAATTGACGCCTAATCCACTCAAATTGCTAGAAAGTTGTAGATTTCTATTTCTATAGATATGGAAAACATATTACTATAATTTAATGGAATAAATTTAACCTTCTATTAAAAAATTGTGGCAAAAGTTTTTATCTTTAAGGAATCTGAACAAATACCTTTTAGATTAAAACAACGCATGAATTCAAAGAAACCGTGAATTATGAAATGTTTGATCTTTAATTATTTTGGCATTACTAAAATCAGGAGTTAAGAAGTAAAGAGAGAAATAATTCGGTAAATTTATTTTCTTAGCTCTCTGAAAGAATGAAAATATGGTTTAGATTTGTCCGCATGGGGTTCATTCTGCCGTGTTCGGGATGAGAACGGGTGTTACCTCGTAGCTATGACCGAACCGAAGTTCAGCTTTCTTGTCTTCCCGCAGGCTCTCGCACTGCAGTACCAACAAGAACGTATACGAGCTTAATTCGACACGAACCTCAATGCAAATCTAAACCTATTTAATGGAAGATATTGTGTTTTAAAAAAGTTATGTATGAGGATCAAACCATAATTTGGGAGAAAAATTTGATTCTATACGAGAAATTAATTTATCTAATAAATTAAATCTAAGAGAAATGAAAACTTGAAAATTAAACAATTTTAATAGATGAACTTATAATTTACCAGAAATTCCTAATAATAAAATTAAAAGTAATATGATTCCAATGACTAAAAAGGCATAACCCCAGTGTTTTCGGGATCTTTCCATCGATTCTTTTGGGTACAGTATCAGTGGGGCACCAATTAAAATTAACAGGATGGCGACCATAAAGCCAGAAATTATAAGGAAGTCATCTGGAAAGAGCAACCAGAAAGAAGACGTGATGATGGAAAGTACTCCTATACCAATAATACTGATAGTTTCAATGATATTTCGAGGATGCGATTGCTTAATTTCATGTTTATCTGAGTGAAATGGATCAACATCTTCTGGTGAGATAAGCTCATATAGTCCATAGAAAGTGAGTAAAATGCCAACCATAATGAAGAGAACTGATAAGCCAAGCTCGACTGATCCAAATAGAAATGAGAGAAATAAAGGAATAAAAACAATGTGAAGTGTGAATAATTCAATAATTTTGGAACTCTTACTGGTTCGAGAATAGCGAATTTTCAGAATTTCTAAGATAAGAATCAGGATATATGCTATCAATACAGTAATCGCAAGAATCCTTGAAAAAATCAAATCCCACAGAGCTAATCGCCTATTTATTTAGTGATATTAAAAATTCGTTTTATGTGAAATTTAAATTTAATCTCAAAGAAATCTCTAGAAAGGCTCCATTATATTTTTATAAGGAGGATAATTAAATTCAAATGCCTCTAGAGAAATGTCATTTAGAATTGTTTAAATACAATTTATAATGAACAAGCAATAAGGAAATTGTCAATTCACAGGCAAAATCCCCCAGAAATTTCTATATTTCGTGGGGCTGTAATCTAGCCAGGTATGATGCTGGGCTCCAGAAGGATTTGCAGAATAGGGTCTGCTGACGTAAGGATGACGAGCTTTTGGAGCGTCCCTGGCGAGACCCAGAGAAATGCGACTATTAAAAGCGTTTCAGGTAATTGTCAGGGGTTCAAGTCCCCTCAGCCCCATCTTCAGTAATGGGCGGGTAGTCTAGTCTGGCTATAAGGTTTATCAGAATAAAAATTGGTCAAGATTCTGGGTTTGGGACCCAGAGGTCGGGGGTTCGAATCCCCTCCCGCCCATTTGAAGCTTCTTCTTAAAAAAATAGTAAAAGTCGTAGTTCTTGAAGGATATCCTCTTCGATATCTATAGTTTTGATATATTCGTCGCTGGGGATGGCGTTTTGCCAAAGTCTATCAAATTCTTGAATATATCGTTGGATGATGGGGTGGTTTGAAACTTTTTTTCCGCCCATGATGAGAGGGTGAAGAGGGTCATATATAGAGAGATAGATGAAGGAATCGTCCATAATGACAAAGTCGGTATTTACGGGGACTTCCGTGATGCGGGTTTCGAGATTAGCGAAAATTTCATCTCGCCATTCCTTTAAAAAGGATATTAGCACTTGATAGTTATCTAATTTATCTTTAAAGTAGTGGATTAGTTGGAGAAAGGCATCAGCGGTGTAGAGATATTGGAATGTTTTATTTTTTGCAATTGTAATGAATTTATTAAGAGTGTTAGATGGGATTGATTGAAGAATTCGCTGAATTCTAACACCACTTGGATTTATATGGAATTTAGCGGTACAAATTCTCAAAAGGGTTCCGTCCGGTGTGATGTATAACCCCCAATCGTCGTAAGAATCGACCGAAACAAAGACCTCAGGGGCAGGTGGTTCGGATGGTGTTATTTTATTGAGTTTTTTTACTGTTTTCTTCAAGCTATCTTGCGTTTGATGTAATCGATTTCGCGATTTTTCGATGTATTCATTAATGAGTTCTACAAAACGCCTTGAATATTCAGGAATACCTGTTATGACC
>SUPS01000212.1:2906-7219 GCA_005191415.1 Candidatus Helarchaeota ASGARD archaeon Hel_GB_A | reverse complement strand
ATAGAGGCCAATGAAGGGCGTTTTTGTGAATATTGTGGTGCCGAACTATCAAAATGAGAAAAAAGTAAAATTTATCTTATAATCTTCTAACTATCAAAATAAAATAAAAGAAGAAGCAATTAATATAAATTCACGATGGCGTAATCTTATCCTTAGCAAAAACTAGAGTAAAAGGATGGTAAAGATGAGTTCACAAAAAGATATTGAAAAGTTATTTGTATGTATTTATTTGTAAATATCTTTTCTATGACCTATTCTCAAAATTATTATATTTTCTTTATCAATATCGAATATAACTCGATAGTCACCAATTCGAAATCTATAGGTCCCTATTTTCGGATTTACCAATTTTCGAGCATATTTTAAAGGATCTTCTCTGTATTCATTAAGTTTTATAAAAATTCTGTTGTAGATTCCCTTTTCAATATTTTTTAAATCCTTTAATGCCCTGTGCGTTAGTAAAATCTCATACATCAAAGATTTCCTCTAGATGTTTAACCTTGCCTTCCTTATAATCGGTTCTTGCTTCTTCAATAGATTTAATAAATTGATCGCTCGTAAGGGCTAAAAAATCTTCAAGGACATCTTCTATTATATCTTTGACTGTTTCTGAAATTAAAGTCCGAAATTCTTTTACGGTCAAATCCTTTATCTTTGGCTCCATTTACACACATCACCTTATGAGATTTTTATGAAATTTGATATTGGTTGTAGCATACCAAAAATGTATCTATGCATCCCTATTTATAAAGATTAGGGAAAGAGGAGAGTAGGGACTTCCTTAAATAGCCTTATATCTTCTTATTTTACCGTATTAGAAGTTTATAGATTCCCTGGAATCTGTCCTAAAAATGCTATATCGTTGGGATTGCGCTGATCTTCTCAAATCCACTTTCCGAAGATTAAATTTTAATTTATGACAAAAATTCAAAACCTCATAATCATTATTAGTCATTAAAAATAAGATCATATTGATGTCGGTAGCTGTAATCTTATCCTTGGCAGAAACTAGAGTGAGAGGATGGTAAAGATGAGTTCACAAAATGATATTGAAAAATTAGTAAAAAAATTGAAGCATAAGAAAGCAGAGGTCAGAATTGAAGCTATAGAAGATCTTATCGAGTTAAATAATCCTGAGGCTGTGGAGCCGATAATAGAATGCTTAAAGGATCCCGATTCCGATGTAAAATATCAAGCAATAATCGCATTAGGAGAATTTAAAAGCCTAAAGGGGGTAATACCTTTGATTAGTCTTTTAAAAGATAAAGATCCCGATATTCGGGAAGCTGCTGCGGAAGTGCTTGGTGATCTGGGTGATAAACGAGCCGTCGATCCTTTAATCGCACTCTTGAAGGACGATGAAGCACCTGTGCGCGTGCAAGCGGTAGAAGCGCTTGGTAAGTTAGGCGACCCAAAAGCTAGAACACCGATCCATGAATTATTAAACGATGAAGACCCTCTAGTCCAAGAGAAGGCTTCGGAAGCTATTCAAAAGAATAATTGGTAGGAAAGATCCAAGGAACAGAATCCAGGGGATAAAAAATATTCGTTCTTTCGAACAAAATTCGGTCATCTTTTTTATTACAGCTAAATGAGTAAAATTTTAAGAGGGACATATCGGGTATCGGGGATAAAGGCTTCACCGTACTCGCAGAGTCCTAGTTCGCCCCGGAGCTTCGCGGTGCGTTCAGCCCAATCACTTACCCGTTCCAGCATTTCAACTTGTGATTTATAAACTTCCTCGAAAATTTTCATTTTTTGCTTCCAATAAGCAGTAATATCGCAAATTATTTTGGGTCCATCGATGTACTCAAACTTACAGGAGGGCGATTCATAGAAATAGCAGCCGTATGGTACCCATTCCTTTTGATATCCACCGTAAGCACGTCCTTGGCAATGATAAACCGCTTCGACCACACATAAGGCAGTATTTCGATGAATCCAATGCGAATCTTCCGGATGGGGACAGAGAACCAGGTGAGGTTGGAATTTCCGAATTAACTGCGTAAATTTTTTGATATAGAAACGAGTTGGTGTAATTTCATCGTAGCCTAGATCTTGGCTGAGTTCTTGGTCGGCTCCAAGTAGTTGAATAGATTTTTCAAATTCATGAATACGAATAGCGTGGATATCAGATTCATAGCTTTCTTTTGAATACCCCCCAACCCCACGAGTTACGCCAATCACTATAATTTTAGTTCCCAATTTTGAGTATTTTAAGATTAAACCCCCACATGACAATAATTCATCGTCGGGATGCGGTGCAAAGACGAGAATACTGTCAGGAATGACAAAAGTGAGTCCTTTCTCTAAATATGAAGCTTGTTCCACTCTCATAGCAATCAAATAAAAATCAGTCTTTATATTAATAAATAGTTGTTGTATTTTTATTGAGGATAAAGTCCCTTGAATGTGGAGAAAGTGTTTCGCGACAGAAAACACGCAGGAGAAACGTTAGCGAATCTTTTGAAAGAATATGCTCGGGAAAATTTAAGCATTCTTGCCATTCCCAATGGGGGAGTTCCAGTCGCGCTTCCGATCTATCTTAAATTCCGAAAAAACAATCCAAACATTCAATTTTATTTGCTTATAGTCAGAAAAATTCCCATTCCATACAATACAGAGGCAGGGTTCGGGGCGATTACGCTTGATAGGACGATTATTTTAAATCAACCGTTAGTTGATCGAATAGGGCTAACGAAAAACCAAATTCAACAACAAGTTACAAAGGTAATGACTCAAATGAAGCAGCGTCTCAAAGAGTATGGGATAACAGACCAGAAGTTTGAATTGCGTGATAGAATAGCTATTTTAATAGATGATGGACTTGCCTCTGGGTTTACTATGATTGCTGCAATTAAAAGTATTCAAAAATTTCAGCCACAGAAAGTAATTGTTGCGGTTCCTACAGCCCCACAGAGCTCAATTGATCGGGTTTCGCCCCTTGTAGATAAAGTTATTTGTCCTAATGTACGAAACACCTTCTTCTTTGCAGTAGCCGATGCTTATGAACATTGGTATGACCTTGAAATAGAAGAAGTTCGTGAACTTTTACAGAAACATGGGATTTCCCCTGCAAGTTCACAATAGATTATGTGGCGATTGTGTATGAATTTACTTCTTAAAGCAGGTCAAGGTTTACAGGTCACGGGTCCCGCAAAACTTCGGGTAATTAATGGAAAATTACTTTTATTGGGAGCGGTTCTTTCTTCAAACCAAGAAATGATTATCCAAGCGGGAAAATATTTTCCGTTTGATGTTGAAAAGGATTCAGAAATTGAACTATTAGGGGAAAATTTTGAATATTCCATTGTAAATACACCGTTGATTGCTCCAGATCGGAAAGAGTTAGCTCAAAAAATCGAAAAATATCCCACCCCTCTTACAATTATGGTTCTTGGTCAAATTGATACAGGAAAAACAACAGTGATTTGTTATTTAGCCAATTATCTTTTTAATTCAGGAAAAAAAGTAGCTGTTATTGATTTGGATATGGGACAACAAGATATTGGGCCCCCGTGTACCATTACAATGGGTATTTTAGAGAAATCTATTTTGAGAATAAGCGAGATTCCTTTATCTCGGATGATTTTTATCGGAAAAACATCGCCTCAAGGACGATTGGTACAAACACTGTCGGGTGCTCGTGATTTATTAGATCATGCACTCGCCAAATCAGATATTGTCCTAATAGATACTACTGGCTGGGTTTCGGGAGGGGCTGCACGAGCTTTTAAAACTGCGAAAATTCGTATTTTAAAACCGAACATTCTTGTTGCACTTCAAAAAGAGAATGAAATTGCTCACTTACTTACTCCATTCGAATCTTCTTCTATCCAGATCGAGTTATTATCAGTATATCCTAACATAAGACCCCGAGATGCAACAACTCGAAAATTTCTCAGAGAAAGTAAATTCAATCACTATTTTAGTAATGCCACCTCCCGTCTATTAAACTTGGAACAGATTAAAATTGAAAATTCATTTTTTCGTTCTGGTGAGAAATTGAGCCCTGCAGAATTGCAATTTGTCGAACAGACCCTCGAATGTAACTTTTTTTATGCAGAAAAAGCCGCTGATGCGCTCTTCTTAGTGAAAAATCAGAAAGCGACTTATAACAGATATAATCTCAAGTTTGTAAAAGATTACTTCAAAATAGAAGAAATCAGAATCGTTAATAAAAACGATGAAAAGGGTCTAATAATTGGGCTGCTCGATAAAAAATTGAACACTTTAGGGATCGGATTGATTGAAAACATCCTTTATTATGAAAATAAAATTCGTATCTTTACTCCAATTACGGAAGATATCTA
>SUPS01000212.1:0-2649 GCA_005191415.1 Candidatus Helarchaeota ASGARD archaeon Hel_GB_A | reverse complement strand
CCTCCTGTTTTAGGAATGGTTATGAGCGGTACTCCTCGTTTTAGAGCATATTCGGCTTCCATTCTGGTCCCTACAGCTCCACTGATACAAATAACTGCTTGAATTGACTGAATAATAATATAATTCCTCTTTTCGCCTAAATTCGTGGGAATTTTTATTGAAACATATTTATTTGCTTCTGAAGGATGTATACTCGGAAGAATACCGACTGTGATTCCGTTATATTTCTGAGCACCCTTACATACAGCTTCCATTACACCCCCTTTCCCACCACAAATTAAAATTCCATTATTTTTAGCAATTTCTTCACCTACTTCTTCCGCAATTTGGTATACTTCTTTGCTAATTATAGATCCGCTTCCAATGACCCCGATTTGGATCATCATTCCTCATCTCAGATGACTTACTTTCAATGATATTCTTATGAATTCAAATCCAACAATTAATTAATGGCTTTTGGATTGATGCGGTTATGAAAAAAATTGTCGTTATTCCAGGGTCTGGGATCGGTCCAGAGATCATTCTCCCTATAACAGAAATTTTATCGATGTTAGGTTCTTACGAATGTATTATTTACAAAGATATTAGGAATATTGCGAATCGAACACTGGCAACTAAAGAAATTTCAAAATTTTATGAAACATATGTAGGAAAAGAACCAAAAGAATCAAGATCGCATTGGGCACGATATAATATCCTCGATGGGCTTATTAAGAAATATATATTTTCGAAAGAATCTATCGAGATGTCAGAGTATGAAAAGTACAAATATCGAGGAATTTCACAAGAATTTAAAGAGATTGTCAAAGAATCAGACGCATGTTTATTTGGATCGATTCAGGATGTAAATGGAGGATATCTCTTATTCTGGTTTCGGCAAGGGCTAGATTTATTCGCCAATGTCCGCCCGGCAAAATGCTATCCAAACGTTCCTTGTTATAGTAAGGATATCGATCTCGTAATAATTCGGGAAAATACGGAAGGGCTTTATGTAGGTATGGAGTATCAGAAGGCAGATACCGTGATGGCAATAAAACGCCTTACTAAGCGTGGTGTTGAGCGTATTATAAGATTCGCATTCGATATCGCCACTAAACGAAAAACTAAAGGGGGAAAAGGACAAGTTACCTGCGTTGATAAGGCAAATGCGCTTCCAATTTGTGATGGTTATTTTCGTTTTGCTTTTAAATCCATTGCAAAGGAGTATCCAGCGATTAATACACAAGAATGGTTTATTGATCGGGCTGCTATGGAGCTTATCCGTGCGCCAGAGACTATTGATGTGATAGTAACTTCAAATCTTTACGGTGATATCCTCTCTGATGAAGCAGCGGCATTAGTTGGGGGGCTAGGGGTTACACCTAGTGGCGAAATTGGTATAAATTATGGATTGTTCCAACCCGTATCTGGAACAGCTCCTGATATCGCTGGTAAGAACATAGCCAATCCTCTTTCAGGGCTTTTCTCCACGGTTATGCTACTCGAATATATTAAAGAATTCCAACACGCACAGTCCTTAGAAAATGCCATCCTCGAATTTCTCCGTGCTGGAAAAAAATTCACTACCGATTTAGGAGGGACTGGAACCACAAGTGATGTATTTGCAGAGATCAAGCGATATTTATAATTGTTTCTGGGCAGTTCTATATTTATTTGAATAAATCGAAGGTCAATTCATTGGAAGTTTTGCATTTTATAATCAACAGGAGGGTAATTCCGCCGAAAACTAAATCAACGACGCCAAATGCCGCCAATCCTGCTGCCATTTCCGGGATAACTGGAATATTTGGAAATATAACAAACTGAATGGCGATTCGTAAGCCGATAGATACGATTGGTATCAAGAGATAACGTTGTATATCAAATGCAGAGAAAATTAATAAAAAACCAAATGTGATTGCGAGTACTCCAGAAGTTTGGTTAAATATCGGAAAATTAATGATAGGATTACTAATGCCAAGCATAATTAATAAAGGATGGATAAAGAAAATCATTAAAATTCCAAAAATGACTTCGTAGGTCCCTCCAATAAGGATGATCCATCTTAATAATTTTAAATAATTCACTCGATTTCACCTTCCTATTTATCTATAAGTTAATTTTTATATTAATGGCAAATTTATTGATCCATAATCATCAATAGCAAATTTATTATTAATAGCAAATTTATCTTCAATTTAAAAGAATTAATATTTTTAAACTATGTATAAAAAAATGAATTGAATAGAATTGAAACCTTAAGATCAGAGGTTTTTAAATTCCTATTAAAAGAAGCGAGGAGATATAAATAACTGAGCAATTAAACTTAAGAATAAATAAAAAAGTTATTCAGGAATTGGAGAAATTGGCGAAAGATATAAACTTAGATCGCACTTCTCTCGCGAAAAAAATTCTAATTGAAGGAATTAAGCGCGAGAAATTAAATTTAGCAATTCAAAAATATATCAATAAAGAAATATCTATCGGAAGAGCAGTAAAAATTTCTGGATTGTCTTTTTATGAATTAATAGAAGTTTTTTCGAGAATAGGGATTACTTCAAATCTCTCAATTGAAGATGTTAAAAAAGTTCTTTAATATCTATACCATACATTATCCAAGGCATTTTAAAAGCTCATTGCCAAGGCATTTTAAAAGCTCATGGATTTTTT
>SUPS01000014.1:19134-30379 GCA_005191415.1 Candidatus Helarchaeota ASGARD archaeon Hel_GB_A | reverse complement strand
CAGAGACTCCAGCAGCTCCGGCAGCAGAGACTCCAGCAGCTCCGGCAGCAGAGACCCCAGCAGCTCCGGCAGCAGAGACCCCAGCAGCTCCGGCAGCAGAGACCCCAGCAGCTCCGGCAGCAGAGACCCCAACAATTACTGTGACAGAAACTCAAGGAGAAGCTGCTAGTAAGACAATATCAAGTGAAGTTCTTCTGGAAGAAACTCAGGAAGGTATAAAAATAACGACCTACTCGGAAGAGGATCCTTTACAAGCCAGATTAGAGCGCTTATCCAATATTCTCGAAGATACTACTGATGAGATTGCTGAAAAAGAAGTGAATTCAGAAGTAAAAATTATCGGATCAAAAGCAATTTGCCCAGTTTGTAAAACTCATGTTACAATGATGGCGAAAATTTGTCCTAATTGTCAAAGACCCCTCCGCGTATGTCCAAATTGTAAATCTCCTATAACACTTTTTGCGAGAATCTGCCCTTCATGTGGTTCTCTTTTATAACTAAGTGACCTAATAAGAAATTTTTTCATTTCAGATTTTCTCATTTATTTATTTCTATTTTTCTTGCAAAAATCATAAAACCAGTATGTCCAATCATTTGGGTATGTGGACGAGTAGCTTGAATCGCTTTATTCTTTGAAGAAATTTGCCAAGAACGGAGGAGTAATTCAAATACTTGGATATCTCCAAAGTTGTTCTTTTTAAGAGCTGTAGTCGTTTTCTGGATTTGGTCGATAGTAGGCGAAAATGAAGCCAAAATTCCTCCTGGTTTAAGAGCATCCCTGGCAAGAGGAACTATATCCCATGGGATTGCAAGATCTAAAATTACAGAATCTACATTTTTTTCTTCAATTCCTTCAAGTATATCTTTATTTTTGAATTCTACAAATTCTTCTAAACCCAATCGTTGTAAAGTCTTTTGAGCTTTCTTTAAAAATTCTGCTCGGATTTCATATGTATAAACTTTTCCATTTGGCCGAATGTAATACGCCAAAATGGAACATAACCCACCACTGCCAGTACCTGCTTCTACAACCCGAGATCCTGGACCGATCCCAGTATTCACTAAAATGAAAGAGGCATCCTTGGGATAGATTATTTGAGTTTTTCGTACCGTCTTAAATAAAAAATCAGCTGGTGTTGGAGGGAAAATTAGAAAGTTCTTATGCTTTGAACTTGGTAATTGAATTCCATATGGTTTTCCAATAAGTTTATCAAATTCAATTATTCCTTTATTTGTGTGAAATGCTTGCCCTGTTTTGACTTGAACTATCCACCTTCGTTTCTCATCGTAGACTATTAAAATATAATCTCCATCTTGAATTACACTTTTCAATTTCTTCACTCATTCCTGGTTAATATCTTTCGAATGTTACAAAAAGCACATACGGTTTCGCTCGTAGGACCACCACATATTGCACAAATCCTTACTTTTTCCCTTGTGGTTTGATAATATTCTTGCAAAGGTCCCAAAATTTTTTTATGAAAATTATGAAGAAAGGTAATTCCAAGTCCAGGAAGCTGATTCTCAAACATTAGATATAATTTTTTGTATTTGAGGGAAGACGCTCCTTTAGAATACGGACATTCTACATCTTGAATCTTGAGATTTGCAAATTGGGCATAGATCATCGTTTCCAATTCAGAAATCTCATATAATGGTTTAATTCGTGTAATCATTATCTCATTTTTAGCGATCAAATTTGGCCCTGTTCGGACAAGCTGCTCTACATTTCCGTTTATCATATTCATCAAAAGGACACTTACTTCATCATCTAAAACGTGTCCCGTCGCTATTTTCTCACAATCTAATTCTAAACTATATTTATTTAATAAATATCGCTTAAATGTTCCACAAATTCCACAAAGGGAGCGTTTTAACTGTTTCTCCTTCTTTTCAACTAAATCCATGGAAATTCGATATTCCTTCCTTAGATCAACACAATAAAATTCCCGTCCCAAGTCACTGCACAATTCTCGGGCAAGATTGAGCGAGATCTTGGAATAATTGGAAGGCTCAATCCCTAAATTTATATGTAATCCAATGAGATCTAATGCTTCAGAATAAATTGAATCTAAAATATGTAATAAAACAGCGCTATCTTTACCTCCACTGAGTGCTACCGCAATCCTATCATATGGATTCAATAATTTATACTTATGGATACTTTTTTTCACTTTATTCCTTAAAAACTCTAAAAAGTGATCTGAACAGAATCCTAATCCATATCTCGTTAAATAAATTGCCGCGGGTTGCCCACATTTCTTACAATCTGTCATATTTTGGCCACAAATTATCAATTAATAATTTTTTATTTCCTAAATCTTATCAATTTCTTTTTATCAGTTTTTCATACAAATTAATTATTCATACTACAAAAACTTATGAATCAATATTGAGAAAGAAGAATTTATAAAAAATGCTTAAAATATTTGCCGAATATGCACCATTTTTTTAAAAACAACATTTCTCAACAGGAGATATAGTTGCTGATAACTCTATAAATTTATATATTTTCTCTAATGTTCAATCTTATTCACTATTGAATAGGAATCCAATTCTCTTTATTCTGAAACCTATCACAATCTTTTAATGATCTAGAGATTATCCTTATAACAAAGATATTTTACTTGTAGTTATTGCCGAAATTGAGGACGAATAAAAAATTATCTTAAGGTAAAGGATGATACTATGTCTCAAGAAGAATACTATAAAAAAATAGAGAAAAAAATCAAGGAATGGGAAGAAATTTACGCGAAACATAAAGAACGACCCGAGAAATTTGAAACTTATTCTGGGATTCCAGTAAAACCATTATATACACCATTGGATGTTAAAGATAAAGACTATCTTAAAGATATTGGATTTCCTGGCCTACCGCCTTTCACCCGAGGAGTCTATCCTACTATGTATCGCGGTCGATTCTGGACCATCCGCCTCTTTTCTGGTCATGGGACACCCGAAGAAACTAACAAACGATGGAAATTCTTATATGACCATGGTGAAACTGGCTTTTCTGCCGCAGTTGATGCCCTTACATTTAACGGGATTGATCCTGATGATCCACGTGCTGATTTGGAGGTCGGCACTGCTGGTGTTCCCCTTTATTGCATTGATAGTATGTTCGCACTTACCGATGGGTTACCCATCGATAAAATTTCTGTTGCTCTCGTAGTGGAGCCTTTTTCATCTGCTCCTATCTGCGCAATGTATTTCAATATGGCACAAATGAAAGGATATGAAATAAAATCATTGATGGGAACCTGTCAGAACGATATCTGTACACAAACCATTGGGTATGTGCCTTACAAAAATGTTGCACCTCCACACTTGCTGCGTCTTGCCTGTGACCTCATAGAGTGGTGTACCGCTCAGAAGAATGTCCCAAAATGGCACCCCATTAATTTCACAACCTATAATTATCGAGAAGGAGGAATTGATGCAGTTCAAGAAATTGGCTTTGGCTTTGCCAATGCGATCGCCCATATTGATAATCTAATAGAACGCGGCTGGACAGTCGATGACTTTGTTAATCGACTAGCATTCCATTTATCGGCATCAAAAGATTTCTTTGAAGAGATAGCCAAATATCGCGCTGCAAGGCGAATCTGGTATAAGTTGATGAAAGACAAATATGGAGCAAAAGATCCACGATCGTTCCAATTCCGATTTCATATACAAACGGCAGGAAGCTCACTTACTCAGCAACAACCCCTTGTAAATGTTATTAGAACTGCTTATCAAGCGTTAGAAGCGGTATTAGGTGGATGTCAATCTATGCATACGAACTCCTATGATGAAGCTCTTTGCTTACCATCTGAAGAGGCAGTCCTAATTGCATTAAGAACTCAACAAGTCATCCAAGATGAAATTCGGGTTTGTAATACTATCGACCCCTTAGCAGGATCTTATTACGTTGAGTGGCTTACTGATGAACTCGAAGAACGCATTTGGAACTATTTAGGCAAGATTGAGAGCGCTGGTGGGGTTGTCAAAGCTTTAGAATCAGGCTGGCTTTACCGAGAAATGCGAGATGCATTTAAGAAGCGACAAAGTCGTATTGAATCTGGTGAAGAGAAAGTCATTGGCGTGAATAGATATGTTATGGAGGAAGAGGTTTTCGAAAATGTCTTTCGAACCAACCCAGAGGCTGCAAAAATAGAAATCGAACGCATTAAAAAATTAAAAGCGCGGCGCGATAATCGGAAATTGGAAGAAATTCTTGACAAGCTGCGAAAAGTATGCGAACGCGAAGAGAATGTTTTGCCTGTTGTAATGGAAGCGACTAGAGAAGGTGCGACTGTGGGTGAGATTTGTGATATTTACCGCGAAATCTTCAAAGTATGGGAACCCCCAATCGTTGTTTGAGGGTAAAAAATGGCTGGTCCAATACGTGTGTTAATGTCCAAACCCGGGATTGACGGACATTGGCGGGGTATCGTTGTAGTCTCTCGAGGCCTGAGAGATGCGGGAATGGAGGTCATTTTCGGCGGGTTTCAAACATGTGAACAAATAGTTGAAACAGCTATCGAAGAAGACGTTGATATGATAGGATTAAGTATTCATTCAGGAGCTCACATTGGTTATACTAAAAGAGTGGTGGATCTTCTTAAAGAGAAAGGACTAAATGGACATTTTCTTCTGTTAGTAGGTGGCGCTATTCCCTCGAAAGATTTCGAAGTCCTAAAAGAGATCGGGGCTGCAAATGTCTATGGTCCCGGCTCACTGATCAAAGATATTGTAGCCTTCATCAAAGAACATGTGAAAAAATAAACTAAATCCTCTCTTCCCTTTACTCCCTCCTATTTTTTATATTCCTCCTCCTATTAATTTATAATTCTCAGAAAAATTCAAGGATTTTTAATCATCAAAGAATTAGTTCCAACTTTTATCAAAATCTTTTAATGATTTTTTATCTGTTTTAAAGTGAAAATTGGTGATTTAACCTCCTTGAGATTGGTAAACAACTTGGTGAGAAACTTTGCGAACTGATAACCTAGAAGAATTAATTGCAAAATTTAAGCAAAAAGATCGAAGGGCACTCGCCCGATTAATTTCTCTTATCGAGAATGATCCGGAATTAGCAGGCAAGGTCTTCAAACATTTTAACAAACCTAACGATGCATATATTATTGGTATTACAGGACCCCCTGGGGTAGGAAAATCCACTTTAATCAATCAGCTGGCACAAAAATTGGCAGAAGAAGGCAAAAGAATAGGAATCATCTCAATAGACCCGTCCTCCCCCTTCTCTGGCGGTGCTTTCCTCGGAGATAGGATCCGGATGTCTGGGCTCCAACAGGACAAGATCTTCATGAGGAGTATGGCTTCGAGAGGCGCTGTTGGCGGTCTTTCGAGAGCAACTTTCGACATTTGTTTGTTATATGAAGCATTTGGAATGGATATCGTTATTGTTGAGACCGTTGGCGCAGGGCAATCGGAAGTCGAGGTCCTCCATCTTGCAGACACAATTTTGGTCATTAATGTGCCAGGTTTAGGTGATTCTATTCAATGTCAGAAAGCTGGGATTATTGAAATCGGCGATATCTTAGTAGTTAATAAGAAGGATCTGGGAGGCGAAGAGATTGCCGTTCAGCTTGATCTTATACTAGATGATGCCGTTATGTACATCGGTCAAACGGGATGGCGACCTCCCGTCGTTCAAACCAATTCGATCTCTGGTGAAGGGATTGATGAACTCATAGAAGAAATCTGGAACCATAAGGAACATATAGAATTAGCTGGCATCCTCGAACAGAAACGTCAAAAACGATTAAAGGATAAACTTATTGCTTTAATTCAATTTAAAATCCTAAATTATGTGATGCAACACATTTACCCCACAATTGAAAAAACGAAGTTAAACAATATCTATGAGAATAAATATAATGTTTATGATGTAGCTCAGTCTATCTATAATGATTTCTTCTCTCAATTAAAGGGGCGCGAATCTTAATGAGCACAACCCGAAGACGACTCAAGAAAGGGCTCGTCCAAGTCTATTTCGGTTCTGGCAAGGGTAAAACGACCTGTGCCCTTGGTCAAGCTTTTCGGGCTATTGGCCATGGTTTCAGAGTCTATATGATCCAATTTATGAAAGGTAATGTCAAATATGGGGAAATTGAACATGCTAAAAAAATCGAAAACTTGACCATAAAACAATTCGGGCGCCCCGATCTCATTGCGGAACCCGAAAATGTGGACATCGAAGAAGCACAAAAAGGACTAGCCCATGCCAAAGAAATAATTATGAGCGATGAATACGACATCGTTATTCTTGATGAAATTGGAGTTGCTATCGATATGGGACTTATCCCCGTTGAACCTGTCCTTGAACTCATTCAAAATAAGCCTGAACATGTAGAACTCATTATTACAGGGCGAAAAGTTCATCCTAAAATTAAGGAACTCGCTGATCTCGTCACCCAAATGAAACAAGTGAAGCATTATTTCGCCACACAAGGAATTGGAGCACGTTTCGGTATTGAATTCTAAATACAATTAATAAAGCTAATATAACCAATTATTTTTGAGATGATGGGGATTCCTGAAAAAATCTCGGATTTTCTCAAAGAATTTACAAAATTAGCTGTCAAGCTAGGAGCCGAGAAAGAATATATCAGATACATTAATACTGATAAAATTGTGGTTGGGGGCTCATGGGTCCGCTGGAAATGTCAATTTGGTTGTTCTAATTATGGCAATTCCCTTTGCTGTCCCCCTTTTGTCCCCTCTCCAGAAGAAACAGCAAAGCTGATAAATCAATATCATCACGCTGTATTAGTAGGTTTTAAAGGAACGACACGAGATGTATTGAAGCATCGACAAAGGATGAATAAGGCGATTTATAAGTTAGAAAAAGAAGCATTTTTAAAAGGATTTGTGAAAGCTATAGGATTTGCTTCCGGTACATGTTTGCTTTGCAAGAAGTGTATCATTCAAGAAGATTTTATGAAAGGAATTCCAATTGATATAGCGCGAAGATATTGCCGGCATAAAAATAAAGCACGTCCTTCCTTGGAAGCAGTAGGTATCGATGTATTTAGCACCGTACGCAACGCTGGTCTTGAATTAGAAGTTATCACGGAAGATAATATCGATAAAATGAAGCATTTCGGGCTTATTTTGTTAGAATAATTGTGAAAAAAGTGATCCCTTCACATCATAATTGGGATTCTCATAAAAAATCGCGTAATTCGAATGCAATAAGGAAATAAAACCAACCTAAAACTTTAAAAAACGTAGTAGATTTACTAGCTTATATTTTGATTTATCCTATAAACGAGATGATTTGAATTGCCTATAACTGACCCAATCAAAAAACAAATTGCTGTGCACAGTCTGCTTTTCATGAAGATCTGTCGTAGTTGTGGTGCTCGAAATCCTTTGAATGCAACGAAATGTAGAAAATGTCGTTCAAAACGGCTACGCTATAAAAAACGAGAGATAGGAAAATAAATTAGTAAGTTTTAATTTGATCTTTGATTTTAAATTTTCTTCTTAAGAGAAAAAATTAGGAGAAAAGGGACTCCAATTGTGTAATTGCTGATTCTGACCAAATGACTAATCGCCCACAATGCCCTCCAGGAGCTAGTAATTCTGTGTTAAGGTTTCTGACTTCACAAATATCTACACCGGTAAAATTTCGTGCCGCCTTGTAAATTCCATTATTCTCTCCTACTACTATCAAAGCACTTTTCTTTCTTTTATATTTACGTCCGCGCATTTTTCCTTTCCCAGGGCGAATCTTTTTGATAGATGCCCGTAAAATATCATTATATACCCCAATTGCCTGAAATACTTCTCGGACTTCACTTGTTTTTTGGAGCTTTTCGAAATCATCGACTAATACTAAAGGAATCTCTAATATATCCTCAATTCTATGTCCTCTTTTGCTGACCCTTTCCTTATTAGCAGTAGCTGCAATTGCAGAACGAATTGCTAGTAGTCGCTCTTTTTTATTTATTTCTTTGCGAATAACCTTCTCAACTTTTGGAGGATGCGCTTGTCGGCCACCGCGCATGCCTGGAGCAAAGGCTCCCTGGTGTGCTGCAGGTGTTCCTCCACCTTTAATGCGAGGTACTCGGGAAATTCCTCGTCCGGGTCCCAATGATTCTGCTGTGTTTCGCTGACCCGCCTTTTTATTTACTCCTTTTGGTTGAAGCCGATGCGTCTGAGCTGCAAGAACCGCCCGATTAATGATATCTGGACGGAATGATGTCTGAAAAACTTCAGGTAATTTAATTGATTTTACAGGTTTCCCATCTAAAGAATAGACATTAACTTTTCTTTCCATATGTAATCCTCCAACTCACTTTCCTTGTTTGCTAGTAACTGACACATAAACTAAATCAGGAGGGGTTTCTGGCACGTCTTTTGGAGGGCGAATGGCTTTTCGGAGTCGAATCATCCTCTTTCGGGGACCTGGAATTGTTCCCAAGACAAGTAAGTAATCTCCACGAATTAAACCATAATTTAAAAACCCACCAGCAGGAATTATTTCCTTTGGGTCGATTCCAATTTTGAGAATTCGTTTATTAAATTCTACCCGTTGATGAAATCCCATTTGCCCAGAACGTGGAATAGTCCACATAGTTCGAGCTGGTTTCCATGGTCCAATTGCTCCGACTCCGCGCACTGTTTTTCGAGATTTTCGTGGCAATTTCTTTATTCCAAATTTTTTCATTGGACCTTGGAATCCTTTGCCTTTTGTTACTGCTGAAACATCGATATATTCCCCTTCTCGAAAGACATCACCAATTTTAACTTCATTTCCCAGTAGTTCTTTTGCAAATTTCCATTGGTCCAGAATTGTTCCGCCTGCAATTTTACTCTCAAATATATCTGGGACTTTTTTCGGGAGGGAAGTAAGTTTCGGTTGTGTATGGAGCAGTAACCTTAATTCTGCTGCATTTTCAATTTGTTTCTCTAATTCTAAAAGTACTTTATCCATACTATAATCCTTAGGTGTAGGGAATCTCCGCCGAAGGTCCTCACTTAACTCTCCCGCCCATACTTCACCCATAGCCTTTAATCCCGTAATGGTTCTTTTGTAAGCTCGAATCGCACATACAATCGCAGGTGGTGTATCCAGAACTGTGGCTGCCTTTACTATTTCATGCCCATAATATGGACTTGTTTTTTTATCTTCAACTAAAATTACATGTGTCATTCCAGCTTTATAAGCGGCAAATCCTAGTATTGTAGGCGAATCATATGTTAAGTTACCCCAGCTGCGCCATCTACCCGTAAATCGGCTAGCACGCTTCCGCGGATGATATGCTAAACTGCCATGCCGTGGAGCTGATTGTTTACGATGTCCCATTGCTTCACAACCTTTCAATATTTTTAATTACATTGCCCAAAAATCTTGAATAGGGCATCTTGAAATAAAATCCCTATCTTTTTTAGGTGGGTCTAGTAGTAATAAATAAATGGAATGAATATTTGGTTTAGCGTACTAAAAATTTGAAAGTTAAAAAACTTTACTTGTGGGTAAAATAAAATGAAAGTGAACGCTGATTTACATTGTCACTCTGGTGCCTCGGGCGGAGTTGGGGATTTAAATATCGAGAAAGTTGCAGAAACAATGCCTTTAAAGGGGATTGAGTTATTGGGAACGGGCGATTGCCTTCATCCTAAATGGAATGCCACTCTTAAGGAAATCTTAAATGAATTCTCAGAAGGTGTCTTTTCTCCTACCTTTGATAGCGACATAAAATTCATCTTACAAACAGAATTAATCTTCACATGTGCTGTGAAAACTGGACGTAAGTCCGTCCATATTATATTTTTGTTTCCTTCTTTTGAGGTCGTAGATAAAATTATCGCTCTGTTTGAGAAATGGGACGTGAAAAATACTATCGGTCGGCCTTTTATTAAATGTGAAGACAAAAACGATGTCGCTGAGAAATTATATCAAATGAATAAAATAGATGATTTAATTGAAATCATTCCTGCCCATGTAATGACTCCACAGGGAGTATTCGGCTCAAATAACCCTATTAATCATCTTGAAGAATTTTTTGGAGATAGTGTAGAATTAATTCACTCCATAGAAACTGGATTAAGCGCAGATCCTATCATTTTAGGGCTTATTCCTGAATTTGATAATTTAACTCTTCTCTCGAATAGCGATGCGCATTCTCATCATTTAGCTCGCTTAGGGCGCGAATTCACTACGCTTGAAGTTAAAACGTTGTCGTACCCCGCTATCATAAATGCAATTAGAACCAATAATATCGTGCGCACTGCGGAATTCAATCCAGCAGAGGGGCGATACTTTTTATCAGGACATCGAGCTGGGAAAAAAGGCCATAATGATAAATTTTGTGTTTTCTCTCCAAAATATACCCCTAAAAATAAAATATGTCCAATATGCGGAAAGAAATTAACTATAGGGGTCCTAGAACGTGCTTTTGAATTAAGTATTGCCCAAGGGGGAAATCGTGAATTGGGATTTTTACCGAAAAATTCCCGTCCTTTTGTGCATATGGTTCCCCTAGTCGAAATTATAGCAGAATCTTATGGGATAAAATCAACTACCTCCAAAAAGGTTTTGAGAGAATACCAACGAATAATGGCAGTGTTAGAAAACGAATGTGATATGTGGTTCATGAAGCCAGAAAAAATTGAAGCGAAATTAGAAGGTGTCGTAGATGATGCACTAATTCGCAATATTGTAGAAGTCAGAAAAGGGAATTTCACATTCGAGCCATTTGGTTTCGATGGAACCTACGGACACCTCGTTATCGGCGAAACACGTGATTATCTTAATGTAAATATTAGTCCCAAAAGCCCTCAGCGAACTTTAATGTAGATGGCTGCATATCAAAACAGAACTTGATTTCTTTCGGAAAGCATTATCAAAAGAATCATCAATAAAACGAACGAAATAAAAAATATAATATATATATATTTCGATTCCTCTAAAATATATAGAGGAGATGTTATCTTAATATCTTATAGATGGATAAAAAATGAAGGATCCAACAAAGAATCAATCAAGAAAAACCGACAAAGATACAAATATGACCGAGGAAGACTGGAAGGAATTTATCTTTTTCACATTCCCAACTGGAATGGAAGAATTTTCGCGCAATGTTTACCCAAAAATACTAGAGGAAATGAAGAAGATAGAAAAATTAAGAAAACTATTAGACCCGGAAGAATTGGATGGAATCGAAGGGTAGGAAATTAAACTCTTTCTAAATGAGATTATAAAAAATCGAAAATTCTCTTGAAGGTT
>SUPS01000014.1:7496-18341 GCA_005191415.1 Candidatus Helarchaeota ASGARD archaeon Hel_GB_A | reverse complement strand
CCTGTCTGATTCCAAACTAAGGCATAATTCTCTAATTTATTCAATAAAGTGAAGATATTATCTGCTGTAAATTCAATTATGTTATTTGTAAGTGCTTCAGTGGGTCCTACGTTGGTATTTTCCGTAATAAAATCCTCTGCGAGTGTCTCATTCCGATTATGGAGCTTCGCATGCTCCGTCATTAAAGCTACCAACGCATTAATGTATTTACTATCAGTAATAGGTTGTCCATCATTCCCTACCGGCTGACAACTCCCTATTACAGATCCTGATGCCATTGCAGCAATTTGTGATGCCATAATAAGATAAGTTCCCCCTGACCATGCGGCTCCCCCGAAAGGGATCCATGTACATACAGGAATCGGTGAATTTGCAAATTTTCCCATAATCGCTTTTACCGCATCGACCGTACCCCCTGGTGTATTCAATTCAAGTAAAATCAGACTAATACCGCTTTGCGTAGCGACTTTTATTACATCATCGAACATTAACTCTTCTGCTAAGCCGATATCATTATTGAGCGCAACGTGTAACACTGAAGATGTCCCATTTGCCTTCACCGATTGTGAAACTGCAAATAGAATAAGAGGTGCAAGTAGCAGCAATAAAAACAAGTTTCTTTTCCGCATTCCATTATTTCTAAAAAAATTTGAACTTTTAAACTTGGTGGTTATTCGCACGATTTTTAAGGAACTAAAAGAATTGGATTATAAAGAGAAGATAAGTTGAAGATAGTTGGTGCATAAAAAATTTGGCGTTGATTCAATATCGTGAAGTAATTAAAGAATCGGATATTTTTATCAAAACGGATAATAGGAAGGCGATAAAAGGTGCTATTTTAAGCATCAAATATCATCGAACGCAATTGGAACGATATATTAGACAATATCCTCGATTTTTAAAAGCTCTCCAACCAATCCGAATCCCGCAGGATGTTCCCGAAATTGTTGCAATAATGGCAGAGGCGAGTGAGCTTGCGGGAGTAGGTCCTATGGCAGCCGTTGCCGGTGCACTCGCTGATCTTGGCGTCAATCAAATGGTTAAATTAGGTGCAAAGGTCGCCATTATTGAAAACGGTGGTGAAATTGCGGGAATTTCCAATATCCCTATAAATGTTGGAATTTTTGCAGGTAATTCTCCGTTATCTGGGAAAATTGGGTTTCGATTTGAAACAGAGGATTTTCCTATGGGGATTGGAACGAGTTCTGGGACAGTTGGTCATGCATTAAGTTTTGGAGAAGCTGATGCTGCCACTATACTAACCAACAATGCCGCCCTTGGTGATGCGGCAGCCACCGCCGTAGCAAATGAAGTAAAAGGTCCTGATATCGAAAAATCAGTTCAACTTGGATTAGAGAAAGCGGAAACTATTGAAGGCATTCGTGGAGCTTTAATTATTCGAGGAAAATTCGCAGGAATTGTCGGCAAGCTCCCCCAACTCTTAAAAATAACTGGAAACTCATGGAAAATTTTAACTCAACGATATTCAAATGTTATTCCGCCAGATTTTATTATATTATAATAGTTGATAAAATTTTTAAGAAGTGAAATTTTTTTCGTTCCTAATTAGGTTTCAATAATTGGAGTCCTTAAGATGAAAAAGAGGTCTTGTGTGATACTTGGCTGTAGCGGTACGGTGGGCCAAAGACTGATAGAAGCCCTGTATCCTCATCCTTGGTTTGATATTGTTGATATTGCTGCCTCGCAACGATCTGCTGGTCAAAAATATAAAGATCGCATGCGGGATTCTTGGTATCTCAGCTCTGATATCCCCGATGAAATCGCAGAAATGGTCATTAAGCCTATGGATCCAAAAGTGGTTGAGGAGGCTGATCTTGCCTTTTCCGCCTTACCCTCAGGAATTGCAAAAGAAGTAGAGCCAGAATTCGCAAAAGCAGGCTATGTTCTCACCAGTAATGCGAGTGCATTTCGTATGACCGAAGATGTTCCTTTAATTATCCCTGAAATAAATGCAGATCATTTACAGTTAATTGATATTCAAAAAGAACAGCGAAATTGGCCTGGAGCCATTTGTACTGATCCTAACTGCACGACAATTGGGTTAGCAATGGTCTTTAAGCCAATCTATGACCGGTTTGGTATTGAAGAAGCTATTATGAATACGTGGCAAGCGATTTCAGGTGCTGGGCTTCCAGGCGTTCCAGGGTTGTTAATTACTGATAACGTGATTCCTTACATTAGTGGTGAAGAAGAAAAAGTGATTTCTGAAGTTCATAAAATTCTTGGAAAATTCGAGGATGACCATATCGTGAAAGCTGATTTCAAGATGGCAGCTACTTGCACACGCGTCCCAACCATTGATGGCCATTTTGAAACCGCATATATCAAAACCAAAGAACCAGTTGATATTGAAGAAGTAAAAAAAGTTATTCGTGAATTCCCTGGGTTAGATTCTCTAGGATTACCTTATGCTCCCAAAGATCCTCTTATTGTTCGTGAGGAAATGAATCGCCCTCAACCACGCCTTGACCGGATGGCTGGATCAGTCCCTGGAATGTCCGTAACTGTTGGACGAATTCGTCCAGGACTCGATGAGAAATCCATTAATTTATGCTTAATTAGCCATAATACTATTCGCGGTGCCGCTGGAGCCGTAATCTTAAACGCCGAATTAATGTGCGTTAAAAATTATGTGTAGCTTTGCAATAACTGTTTTATATTCGTAAAATTTTACATCTACTCTTTTTACTATCTTTTTTATATGGCGCAAGCTAATTCATACTAGAATAAAATTCTCTAACATAGATGTGAGGGTATATGGCGGCAGCGCCTTTGGTTTTCATCAAAAAGATCATGTTAAAGCTAAAGGATTCTCCTGAGGCAGCTGTCCGCGCCGCAGAACCCTTATTAACTGCCTATAAAGGTGCAGAAATTAAATTTAAAGAAAATAATAAAAGATTAATAACGAATTTTACCATTGGGGCGTCTCCTCATAAAAATGATGTTTCAATTACATTTACTTCCGACACTAATAATATAACAAACATGATTCTTGCTGTTTCTACCCACACAACCGCGAGACAAGAAGATTCTGCTACAATATTTAAAAAATTCGATATTTTGATAGAAGATATTCTATTTCATTTGATGCCAGGTTTAAATATTGAAGAAAAGGCTAAATTGCTAGAAAAGGGAAAAATTTGCCCCAATTGTAAAACTATAAATGATTCTGATGGAAAATTTTGTAAAGAATGTGGGCTAAATTTCTTGGATTTATCATTTCCTCCCGCTGAATCTACTCAAAAAGCTTCAATAGAGACTGAACGTCCTACATCTCCAGAATCCAAATCTCTGACGGTACAAGATCTATCTAACAAATATCCTAAACAATATGAATGCGAACTCTGCGATATGAAATGTGCCTATAAAGATCCTTTTATTTTGATTTTAAGCGATAAAAAGAATTTAGAGGAACCTTTTAAACGGTTTGATGAGTTCCTTCGAACAAAAGATTTAGCAGTTTTCTCTGATTACATTTACGATTATGCCTATGAGCAAATGAAGAAATATCCAAAATTTTCTATACGGGAATTAAATAATATTGCTTTTTGTATTTTTTCAATTTTATCTTTCCATATTTTGGAGAAAGCTCCCAAAAATATTCGCCTAACATTTGCCAAAAAAATGAAAGAACGAATTAACGCGCGTTTTAACAAAGAATATCCCTCTATTTCTAGCGTATCTTTGATTGATACTAAAGTAAAATCCCCACTTCCAACGATCAAAACAGGTACTTTACGTATAGAGGAGAATCGATGCCCATATTGCTATAAAAAATTCGATGATCGAATCCTTAAACTAAAACTGAAAGGATACATGGTTGAATGTCCTAATTGTGGAACCATTTTATAAACTTATTATAAACATCCAGTAGAAGCCAAAATTCGTTGAAAATATTCTCTACTTGTCATTTGTCACTTTAAATTTCTTTCCAATAGCCGTCGTACTTCTCAATAAATTGAAGTACTCTCTCCGTAAATATATTTAAAAGGATTCAGAAAAATCATTAGCTAATAGATATTGGTTTCGCATAAGGTAACTGAAAATGGCGCCAGATCCAGAAAAAATCCTAGAAGAAGCTGATGATGCATTCGATAACGAAGAATATGAGCTTGCAAGGAAAAAGTTTACGGAAGCAATGAAGCTCTTTCAGAAGGAAAATGATGGAAAGGGCGAATGTATGTGCTTAATTGGAATCGCGGAAACCTTTTCATCAGTCGAAAATTGGAAAGAAGCTATGAATTATTATAAAAAATGTCTCGAAATCGCACTGAAATTGAACAATGAAGATGATATCTACGCATGCTATGAGGGATTAGGTGATTCCCATTCTGCACTGGAAAAATGGGATGAAGCGAAAAAATATTATGAAAAAGGATTAGAACTGGCTAAAAAATTAAAGGATAAAGAAGGGGAATTTTCTTGTTTAATTAATATCGGTCATACTTATTCATCTCTTCAGGAATGGGAAAAAGCAATTGATTATTTTGAAAAAAGCTTAGAAGTTGTTAAGTCCCTAGATAATCCTGAACTTGAGTTTCTGTGTTTTATTGGTATTGGCGATGCATATTTTGGATCTGAACTATACGAGAAAGCAATGAAGTTCTATGAGAAAGCTATAACCGTGGCATCTTCTCTTAATAGTAAAGAAGATGAAGCTTCTTGCCTAGAAAGCCTAGGAGACTGTCTCTTTGCTCTTGGAGATATCTCGAAGGCTGTTGAAAAATATCGTGCTGCCTTAAATCTAGCTAAACAAGCAAAAAATGCATATTTCCAATTTACAAATTTAATGAAAATTGGCGATGCGCATATGGCAACTAACGAAACAGAGCCGGCGCTTGAACAATATAAAGCCGCATTAAAAATTGCGAAACGCCTTCAGGATCCTGAATTAATAGAAATCGCCAATGACTGCATCAATCAATTGAAAAGTTAAAGATAAACCAAAATTAATAAAAATTGCTTTACCTTTTCTTTCTTCCTGAACGTCTGGCTGCAATAAGCCCTACTTTTCGCCCTGGGGGGGCATTTCGAGAAACACAGGAGCTCTTCTTACCAATGTGTTGCTTTTGACCGCCTCCATGAGGATGCGAAGCTGCCACCATAGCAACGCCCCGATTAACTGGATACTTCTGATTCTTCGCACGACAATGGTGAAATTTGTTTCCTGCTTTTACAAAAGGTTTTTCAGTTCGCCCGCCCCCTGCAACCACGCCAATCGTTGCTCGACATCTGGGATTATAGCTTCTTGTTTTTCCGGAAGGTAATTTTACAATAACTCTTTGTTTATCACGCGTAACAACGGTTGCATAAGTTCCTCCAGCCCGAGCAAATTTTCCTCCATCTCCGGGCTGCGATTCTATATTATAAACCGATGTGCCCTCAGGAATGTCTTTTAAAGGTAATGTATTTCCAATTCTGATATCAGAAGGATCTCCAACCACTATTTCTTGCCCAATAGCTACTCCCTCAGGAGCTATCATATATTCTTTACTTCCATTTTCATAAAATATTCGTGCAAGGGGTGCACTTCGCCCTCTTTCATGTTCCAAATTAATAATTTCTCCTTTTAGCGGTTCATCTTGTTGTTCTTTAAAAATAGGATGTTTAACAGGTCCTCTTTTCCTTTTTTTAGATGCTCTGAAGGTTGGACTTCCACGTCCTCTTCTTTGAACTTTAATTCTCTTGCCCATATTGGTCTTCTCCTCGTACTAGAAGATATTCAGTTTTGTGGCTACATCTGCCGCGTTCGATTCGGGTGCTAAACGAACATAGGCTTTTTTACGTCCATCTGGTAATATTAAGGTATTAACCTTTTCTACTTTGACATTGTATAATTTTTTAACTGCCCACTTGATTTGATGCTTATTGCTTTTTCGATTTACTATGAAAGTGAGCTTATTCTCGCGTTCCAACATCTCGAACGCTGCTTCTGACATAACTGGTTGAATAATAATGGAATGTGGCTCCATTTTTTTTCACTTGAATTTCTATCTGATGATATAAACTATGCCAAACTTGGACATCTGGGGATTTCCAAGTTTGGGGCTACATACGCGCGTCTCATCAGGAGACCCGACGGCTTCATCTTCTCATTCATTTTCCTAGTTAATTTTCAAAGTATGAGTAAATGGAAAACTCTCACTTGAAAGTAAAAATGAAAGTGGCATTAAAAAAGTTTTGTTTTTCTAATTACTTTAGTATAAAGAACCTTTAGTAATTCTGAGAAAATTTTATGAGTAGCGTGTTAAATCAACAAATTAAAATTCATTATCTACAATTTCAACAAAATTTAGACAAATTTCCAAGATCTGTCTCATGACATTTTTATCTAGATTTTCAGGTATATCATGAACGGAATGCCAATTTCTTGGTTTCTTCAACCCTCCATCAATGACTACAAGTGCAGCCGCCTTATAACCTTTATGAACATACCGACACGCATCAGTCGATCCCAGAGGTATTCTGCCAATATTACAATCTAAAACGTTTGGGTCTTCTTTTTTAAGCATGTCATACGCTTTTTGAATTCGTTCTATAACTTCCATACTATAAGTTGCGCGATGTTGCGTATCTTTATGGATTAAAAAGATTTCGGATCCCGCTCCACAAGAATCCATAACAAAAGCATAAGCATTATCTAACAAACCCATTTTGCCATATTTTTCTACAAATGCTTTGGCACCCTTATCCCCTACTTCTTCACTTCCCTGAGAACCGACCCATACTTCCACATTTTTTGGACGATGCTTGCTCAAGTATTTCCCCACCGCCGCGGAAATTGCGCTGGCCGCAAGATTGTCATTAGCGCCGAGGGTGTCGGTATCGCCTAAAAACCCTCGAATCGTATAGATAAAGAAAGGATAAAGGAAAATAAATAGACTAAAATAAATCACATCAAGCCATGTCCACGAGAAAATCCCCCACTCACCTAAAATGATTATAGAACCATTTATTTGTCGAATGAATTTCACTACTGAAAAAATACTAGTAACTATAATGAACACTATGCCCAAAATAAACCGATATAAAGGCGGATTTTTTTCGTAGCTAGCGATCGTCATCTGTTTGGGGCTGTCTGTATGCCCCTCAAAAATAATCCGAAATTTAGGCTCTCCTGTAGGTTTGATAATTCCAAAGACATTGCATGAAGTGCCTTTTTTAAAAAGAAATCGAATCCATTCCTTCATCAAGAATAATTCTGTATAAAGCACAAAAAGTGCTAGTAAGATAAAAATTAACGAAAAAATCGGTCCAGGAAACTTTAAAGGTATAAAAATGAAAGAAATCCCCGCTAAAACCCCGACAACCTTAAGTAATCCTTGAGGATAAAGATTTGGGTATGTTTCAAATTCATCCAGAAATGTTTTGTCGCAGAATTTATCTAGTTCTGCTTTTATCCAGTGAGCTGCTTTTTTTTCTGACTCACTACAAGAATATCTTGGCCCGAAGGTCTTACAGATCGTATCCACAAAATTATACATATATTCAACATCGGCTTCACTTGTTTTCATAGTATTCAACCATTGTCTTCTATTTTTTGGTCTCTACTTATGAAAATTCTCCACAAATAAAGATGCAATGCTAATTTTTGCGCATTCCGAATCTACGGAATTAGTACCAATGATATCTTCTGCACCTGCTTGGAGGATACGCACTTTCGCACTCTGAATTAGTAATGGATGAGAACAGGCAGCATAAATTCGATTTGCTCCTTGTCTTTTTGCCATTTCAATAGCCTTTGCCATGGTCCCACCCGTTGATATGATGTCATCGAGAATGATTAAATCACGTCCGGCGACATCCAATTCCTTTAGAGTAACAGTTATCTCTCCAGTGTGACGATCGCGCGTTTTACAGATATATGTACTGCCACAATTCAGAATTTTAGCAGTTTCTTTGGCTTTTTCTAAGGCACCTTCATCCGGCGCAACAATTAACGGATTGATGAGGTTTAATTCCTTAAAATATGACCCAAAAAGTTCCAATGCCATGAGATTATGCGCTGGAATCGTGAAAAATTTTAGTACAATTTCTGAATGAATGTCGAGGACAAATATTTCATCTGCGCCGAGATGTTCAATTGTTTCACAGACAATCCGAGAACTTAAGGGTTCTCCCGAAAGAAATTTTTTATCTTGCCTAGAATAAGCGAGATACGGTACAAAGAGAATAATCTTTTCCGCCTCAGAATTGCGCGCCGCATCAATCATTTGATATAATTGCATTAAATGGTAATCCTGAGGAGGATATGTTGATTGAACAATAATCACAAGCTCATTTTTTAACTCTTTGTCAATTCTAATATATACTTCCCCATCAGGAAACGTTTTAAACGTTACTGGCGCAATTTCAACATTTAATAGCTTAGCAATCTCTACCCCTAATTTTTGTGAAGCAGGTCCGGGAACAACTATCATCTTTACAATTCACTCCTAATTCTTTATGTAGGTTAAGTAATACCGTCGAGATCAGTTAACGCTTTTCGTCTTTACTCTTTCTTCAAAAGAAAGAATAGTATTGTTTATTTATTAAGTAATCCTTTTATACCTAATAAGCACATTACACAACTTTAGGTAAAAACCAAATTAATTGAGCGTGAAACCTTTATGAAGAAAAAATTATTTCTGACATCGATAATTTGTTGTCTAATAGCATTTATTTTCCTTCTGCCACCAGTCATTGGATATGGGAGTGGATTTGGTGATGCCACCCCACTTTCGAATGGGGACCATGTAATTACATTAAATGCCGGTGATAACGATGCCTATTTCACAATTGAGGTGAGTGATAGAACCCATCTTTACATCTCCGTAGCATACATTGATTCAGGAAGCGATGATCTCGATGTTTATCTTTATGATCCAAGTCAATCCGAATTCAGTATGGATTCAACGAGTGCCAATCCAACAATTCTCGATAACGAAATTGAAACTGGAGGAACTTATTATCTCAGAATCCATCGCTTTTCAGGAAGCGGTGATGTTGTTATGACAATTTCAATAACTCAAACATCACGACGTATCCCAGGATTTGAAATTATGACCACCTTATTTGGATTAATCATTTCCATCGGTATAATTTTAGTGCTTTTTAGAAATCGAATTTATATGTAAAAATCACTCACTATTTTTCATTTTTTTCTTAAATATCCTCTCAAATGAGTTATTAAATTCCAAAATTCTCATTTGGTGGCTTCCGAGATCTTAAGGTAATCATTTTTTAAGATAGAAGGAACTAGAGAATTAATAGTTGAAATTTTTATACTAAATATGAGGGTGACCTATGAAAAAAGAGGCTTTAATGTGGGAAGTGTTTAAAGAAGAATCCAAAGCAGTACGATGTTATTTATGCCCAAACTATTGTGTACTAAAACCAGGAGAAGTTGGAAAGTGTGGGGCTCGTAAGAATGAGGATGGAAAATTATATACCTTAGTTTATGGCGCCCTCTCAGCGATGAGCACTGATCCGATCGAAAAAAAGCCCCTCTTTCACTTTTGGCCTGGCTCTGGTGCGTACTCTATTTCAAGTGTTGGATGTAATTTACACTGTAAACACTGCCAGAATTATCATATCTCACAGGTGAATGGCGAACATTTCCAATTAAGGCAGGTAACGGCAAAGGAAGTCGTACGTGCGGCTAAAAAAAATGATTGTAAATCTATTGCATACACATACAATGAACCATTAACTTTTTATGAATTTATAATTGATTGTGCCAAATTAGCACATCAAGAAGGCATATTGAACGTTCTCGTGACTAATGGGTACATTACACTCCGCGCATTAGAACCCTTGGCACCCCTCATTGATGCTGCTAATGTAGATATCAAAGCTATAACTGATAAATTCTATAAGGAGATTTGTGGAGTTCCACGGGTAAAACCTATTCTGGATGCGACGAAATATATGAAAGATCACGGAGTTTTTATTGAATGTACAAATCTTATTATTCCCGGGTATAATGATACCCCTGAAGAACTCCATGAACTCTCAAAATGGGTGTATAATGAATTAGGACCTGATACGCCTCTCCATTTCAGCCGATTTCATCCAATGTATGAATTGAATCATGTCCCTTCAACTCCAGTAAGCACGATAACTCAGGCTCGCGAAATTGCATTAGACGTAGGACTTCATTATGTATATTGTGGAAATATCCCAGGCAATGAAGGCGAAAATACTTATTGTCCTAATTGTGGGAACAAAGTTATAGGTCGCATTGGGTTCTCCATAAATAGATGGGATATGAATGACAATAATCAATGCAACAATTGTGGAACTTCGATTCCAATAATTGGTAAATATACTGAATCTAAAGGTTGGGGTTTTCGTTTTTAAACTCATCAAAATATTCTAAGGCAGCTTCCAGTACTTCATTAACACCTTGCTTCTGAATTGCTATGGTTTCCAAAACGATTTTATCATCTTCCGGAAATATTGTTTTGATTTCTCTTTTAACCTGTTGAATTTGCTCTGGGCGTGCTAAATCCACTTTATTTAAGTTTAAAATTAAGGGAATATTTTGGAAAATTGTAGAGATTTCTCTCAATAATCCAAGTTGGTTAGTTACTAAATAACCACAACTTTCCGAAGGATCGATCATAAAAACGATAACGTTGGCTAAATGTCGTAACGCCACAATGGCTTGCCGCTCTATCTTATTGCGGGCAGAAAGTGGTCGATCTAATAAACCAGGTGTATCTAAAATTTGAATTTTTTGAGGAATTGGGTCCTCTTCATTTAATATTCGATGTCCGACAATAAGAGTGCGTGTTGTAAATGGATAATATGAAATCTCAGGTTTTGCTGAAGAAATGGCTC
>SUPS01000014.1:0-6994 GCA_005191415.1 Candidatus Helarchaeota ASGARD archaeon Hel_GB_A | reverse complement strand
TAACTCTTGAGCCGTATAGATTGTCTTCATTCTAGAAAATGGATTTGCCATTAGAGAGTCCCTAACTTTCTTTTTCCCAAATTATTTCTTTTTTCGCCTTATTATAAATTCTTCTAATTCGATGAAAAGGAATTATAACTTCCTCATCTTCAGCCTCCTCATCATAGAATACTATGTAGGATGCTTTAATTTCTTTTATCCTTTCGGCGGGATATGTTTTTAACTCATTAGGTGCCCCTCTGTGGAGAAATACGATTTCGTACTCTGAGATATTTTCTTTCGTGTCCCACTTGATTTTATTTAAGATCCTACGAATTATACTTTCGGGCATAGAGGAGTCCTACTTATGTTTGGAAGCCATATCAATAAATGTTTTTCTGCCTTCTTCCGGCCCTACGCCGATAAGGATATCGCCTGGAAGGATTTTACATTCTTTTTTAGGGTTATAAATCCAATCATAATTTCGTTTGATGGCTAGAATACGCATACCGGTTTCTATTTGGAGATTTAAATCTTTAAATCGTTTATTTGCCATATATGAATCAGGTTCGACTTGGATTCGTGCAATAGTTTCATCTGCCTCATCAATTGCCATTTTGAAGACGGGATGGATCGGAAGCCTATGTAACACAATTTCGGCTATTTGTGCCGCAGCATCAGAAATATTTTCGCTGCTGACACCCAATCGAAGCATTCCTGCTAAATCTTTAGGTTGTTCAATAAATTTTGCTGTTTCTAAGATTGTTTCCTCAAAATTTTTATAAAGCTGATCTACTTCTTGCTCCATATCGAGGACATCTTCTGCTAACTCATAGTTATTAAGCAGTAAAGCAGAAAATCCTAACCCTACCATTGTTTCTGCTTTATTTTTCATTTCTGAGAGAAGATGCTCCGTCTTTTTCAATAATTCTAATTGTTTTTCATCGAATCCATTTAAATTATCATGTATCTGTTCTATACCTTCCTTTTCCACACGACTTATTTTTCCATCACCACATAAGATGGTGAGCATCTGATTTCCCCCTAAAGGCCCTCGTGCTATAAGGATATCGCCTGCTTTTATTATAGTATCTTCATCGGGATCATAAATCCACCGATTTTCCTTTCCTCTCCTGATAGCTATGATATCTACGCCTGTTTTTGTGCGGATTTTCGATTCCCCAATTGTTTTATTTACAAAAATACTTTTCTTAGAAACTTCAACGCGTGTTAAAGGCTCTTTTGAGACTTGAATAATTCTTTGAAGAGAAGGATGTAAACCCAAATTTCGGATGATTATTCCAGCGATATCTGCTGCGGCATCAGACATTTTATCCGTCATATATGCAATTCGAATCATTGGTTCGAAGCTCTGCGCATCACTAGCATCACGAACCGCTAACATTGTATTCATTTCGACGAGAAATGTCAAATTATGCATTATCTCTTCTAATTTTAAGACTTCTTCTGCAATATCTTTATTTTGGAAAAAAACTGCTGAATAGGAAAGGTCGATCATTAATTCTACGATGTTTTTCATTTCCGTTAGAAGTTCTCGTATGGGAACCGGTTTATACTTTATTTGTTTTCGTAGGACTTTCTTGTCGTCCTTCTTCTTTTTCATTCTAGAAAAAAACGCTCCAGTTCATTTCATCCATGGATATTTAAAACTAACTAATAATTGGTGATTCTTCTCTTTTCACTTCTAACTCTTTAATCTTTCTCTTGCTAGAAATATCCTTTTATAGTTTTTAAAATACTCGAAAAAAATTAAAACGAAGAATATTACCATAAACCATAATTGGAACAATTTCGCCAAGTCAGCGGGGATACCCAAGCTAGGTCAACGGGGCAGGGTTCAGGCCCCTGTAGCGTAGAATGGTCATCTTTAACAAAACCATACGTAAGCTTTCGTGGGTTCAAAACAAAATGACCCCGTCATTTTGTGAAATTCCCACTCCCCGCATTTGAGGTGGTATTTCATATTTAAAAAAACCTTTTTTTTTGTCTGTATCCTTCTATATCTTTCCATTATAATAGTAACCTATGGTAAATTCATAAGATTTATATACTGAAATTATGCATCCTTCAAAATAAGGCTGATATATCATGATTAATAAAAAGTGGTTTATTGAGAAGATTAATTCTTTTCTTTCGAATGATCAAACGAAATGCGCCTTTTATGTTTTTAAAACCGCTCGTTATATCAAAAGAAAATATGGTTTAGATATATATGCATGTGGTTTATATCAAGTAGGAGTCCCATGTCAGGATACTTTTCCCTCTAAGCATAATTTACTTTAAAGCAAACAAAAGAATACGCCGGGAGAGGGATTTGAACCCTCGCGATCATAAGATCAACAGGTCTCTTGGATTTTTAGGAATTATACTCGAGCCTTTGACGAATCAAATATTTGTCGCCGTCCCGAGCTTTGCCTCAATTCTTCTAACAGAAAGAAGATTTGGCTATCCCGGCTTTCGTTCAGGCTTCACATAATGATAGAATATGTCTTCTATCATACCTACTAAATGGAGATAGGTTAAAATTTTTTTGGCTTCTTGAATTGCAATTCCTAATTTCACGGTTAAATAGGGTAAATTTGGTGTAACTTGATTTTTTGCACAGTTTTCAATGATTTTCCTTCCAAGTGTGCCGTATTTTTGTTTTTCTTCAAGCGATAATTCTTCAATATTCAAAGTAATTGGCTTTTCAATGAATTTTATAAGTTGCTTAGCTTGTGAATAAGGAAATTTCATTTTCTTTATATCAAAATCTGTAATAGGGCGTTGATTTTCTACTTCAAATTGTAAAATATCTTCTAAATGAACCGTAAATTCACTTCGTACCTTGAATTTATGAACAATATCCTTAATTCTCGCTTTTTTCCGCTGTACCTCTGAATTCCAGTTATCTTTATAGCTATCAAATAGAAATTTTTTATCTCTGTCTTCAGGAATTGGAAATTCATTAAAAGATTCCTCGACCTCATTTTCTATTTCTTTAAACTTTTGTACAATATCCTTACTTACGCTTTTAAATTGAAATTTAGCGTCCTCAATCTCGCCTGCATCTAACTTCTCTAATGCTTCTCTATAGCCTTCCTCTAGACTGGCGAGTAGTTCATTTAAATCGGTTATATTTAAACGAACGAAATTTTTAAGCTGTTCAATTTCGTCTTTCGTGTCCTGTGTAATAATTTGCGTGTCGCTCGATGTTAATAATCCTAATTGGATAAGTTTTTGTTTTTCTTCAATTACATACTTTTTATCTATCCATTGGAGGAGAAAAAGTTCTATTACAACCGTAAAAGGAAGTGTAATTAAAATGCTAATCCATTTTAGACTAAACCAAAGAACGATAGTTAATAGAGAAAAAATAATTGAAATAATAATCGTTATTAAGATATAATCTCGATTCTTTTTCTTCAATTACTTTTCCTTCTAAATATTATTACTTAATTTTTTATATTTTTCTTATCGTCGCATTATTAAATCTGCTATATCAACACTCACTTCACTAATACGATCTAAATTATCAAGAATTGCTTCAATATGAACTGCCCATGGTCCATATTTTCCTCGTTCAATTTGTTCTCGTGTATAATCGATTTTTTCAAGAATTTTAGGGCGACATTTTTCTATGACTTCGATTGCTAAAGTCATTGAATGCGATTTTAAAGCTTCCATCGCTTTCGCACTCATATCTAATGCAATATTACTTATTTCAAGTATTAAATTCGCAATGGATGGTTCTAACTTTAGCCCTTTAACTTTCAAAGTCCGATCAGCTATATCTGTAGCTAAATCAGCTAGATTCTCTATACTTTTAGCGATAACTCTATAATCTAGGCACTCAATTGGTGATACTCCCATTTTTTTTGCAATTTTTGGATCTTGAACTGCTGCGCGTAATTGACGAACAGTCAAGAAATATAGCCGGTCGACATCATCGTCTCGTTCTATAACTAATTTTGCTAATTTCTCGTCCCCTTCGATCAATGCAGTAATTGAATCTTTATGCATTTGTGCGGCAATACGATATGTTCTTTCTAGAGATTTATCTAATGGTAAGGCTGTCGTTGATAATAGACATTGTAATGAAATTTTTCTCGCAGTTTCTTCTACAATTTCAATTCCAATTAGTTTCTGGATCGATTTTTTAACAATTTCTCTCTCATCAGGCGAAATGTTTTTTTCTGAACCAATTGAAATCGAATCATATCCGAATAAATAGGCTGCTGTAATTTCTCGTCCTAAATCAAATCCAGAATTTATTTTTTTTGTTTTCGGAATTTCAATTGTAACTTGTTTCAATTCATCTCGTTCTGTATATTTTGGATCAACAATGAGATTTCCATCGGTTGTCTCAAAAATAGCTACTGGATCACCTTGTGAAAGCTTATTCTTAATTACCCATTCTTTTGGAAGACTTACAAGAAATGTAGATTTTCCTACTTTCTGGAGTTTACGAACGTCCAATTTTCACACGAACCGAAATTTTTTTACCTATATACAATTTAAAATCCTATATATTTTTATTATCTTCTTTAGATACTATATAGTTTTCGTATCTTGTATTTTTAAAAATAAAGAAAAGAAACTTTAGGTGGAAAAAATTAAATGCATTCTTGAAAAAAATACGGTATATAAAGATTTTTTATGAAATTATATACTGGTGAGATAATATACCCGATCTTGACCCTGCCGACAAAAAGCTTATTAAGCTATGCACTGCTTATAATCTTCTAATTTCGCCAGATACACTTCAATTTATTAAAAAGAAGGAGCAACCTTTTGAATTTCTCCAAAAAACTATTGATTCCATTGCAAAATCGGGAAACAAACCCATGGTTTTGACGTTAGACATTTTAAAGAAGATACTCCGACAAAAGACCGTTTCTTCAGAAAATTCAATTCATGAATCTATTGAAAATGCCCCTATAAATAATCTACCATCAAAACTTGAAGAAATTCCCCCCTTAAACGCTTCTGAAGAACGCCTTGAACCCTCAACATCTTCAGTTGCACCTGAAGTTCCAAATGCCATAACCTCAGCTCATATAAAAGATGATATTGTTATCTTACGAGATGCTACAGGACTTATGCTAGGCGAAGGAAGAATTGATGATATCCGTTCATATTTTCAAGATCGATTTGAAAAATTGCGTAAATTACTGTTAAAACGCCCCGATTGTAAGAGCGCGCTTACTATTCAACAAGCTAAAGCGCGAGAAAAATCTGACGAGCCAATTCGCGTTATCGGGATGGTATTTGAAAAAAAGGAAATGTCCTCAAGGTCGAATGCTAAAAATCGTAATAAGACATTGAATAGTCTGCTTGTTACACTAGATGATTTGGAATCAACGATAGAAGTCATTTTCCCTGGTAAAAATGAAGCGTTACTTAAAAAAGCTAATCGTCTTATCCCTGATCAAGTTATTTGTGTTGAAGGATTCATTACTGAACAAAAAAAACTTATTGCTTCCGACGTTTTCAGACCCGATGTCCCCTATCATACCAAAAAAAAGCAGGAAATTCCTCCAATATCCGTGATTTTTATCTCAGATACCCATTTTGGAAGTAAATATTTTCTAGCAGATAAATTTGAAGCTTTCCTCAATTGGCTAAAAGGAAAAAATATTCCTGAAGAACAGAAAATGTTAGCAAACTCTGTAAAATACATTGTTTTTGCAGGCGACCTAGTGGATGGAGTTGGCGTTTATCCAAACCAAGAGAAAAATCTTGCAATAATCGATATCTCTGAGCAATATAATTTAGCTGCGCAATATTTAGCCCGCATACCAAAACATATTAAAGTTATTATCATTCCTGGAGGCCCACATGATGCCGTAAGAAAAGGGTATCCCCAACCTGCATTAAGTAAAAAATATGCTGGTGCACTCTATGAGATAGAAAATATAATTTTATTAGGAAATCCTGCATATATTTCATTACATGGAATAAATATCCTAATTTTTCATGGAGATAGTTTAGATGATCTCATTCAGGTGATTCCTGGATTGAGCTATGACCGTCCTGCGGAGATAATGAAGGAATTAATTATTAATCGCCATTTAACACCCTTATATGGATATTCTACCTGGATCGCGCCAGAAAAAGAAGATTGGATGGTAATTGATGAAATTCCTGAAATTCTTCACTGTGGTCATACACATGTTTCAGATTTCAAAGAATACAGGGGCATTTTACTCTTAAATAGTGGTACATTTCAAGCTGAAACTGATTATCAACGTAGCCTTGGAATAAAACCCACTCCTGGCAAAATCCCTATCGTAAATCTGCGAACTCTCCAAGTTAAATTCCTTCAATTTTAGAATTTTTAGAATTCCCTTCAATAACTTTATATAATATTAGGATATTTTCCAGATATTTCTCGAGCTAATCTGGTAATATTCCTTGGGTTCATATTCTCCAGAAAACTAATCTTACTAAAAAGATCAGAGGATTCGAAATGAAGAAAGTAAAAAAAGTGTCCGTATGCGGTCTCCCGGGCGTTGGGAAAACTACTCTCATTAAACTACTATCAGAACAATGTGTTCCATCCGAATATGTCCCAACGGTGGGCATTGATTTTGGTGATACCAAAATCGGTGAATTCAAGGTTTCATTATGGGATCTTGGTGGGCAAGAGCAATTTCGATTTATGTGGGATAGTTTCTTACCAGGTACAGATACAATCTTACTTGTAACTGATTCTACACGAGCAGGAGTTCAAAAAACTAAGGAATTAGTTAAGAAATACTCTAATTTCAACGGGTCTAAACTCCTTGTAATAGCAAATAAGCAAGATTTACCAGGTGCCTTATCTCCAAATGAAGTGGAATCGATTCTTGGTGCTGAAACTCATGGATTAGTGGCTATCAACCCAGAATCGAAAAATTATCTCTTTAAAATTCTTCAAAAACAATTTTCCTCTTAGATTTTCTTCTATTTTTCTTCTATTTTTCAAATCTTAATCTCAAATATTTGTTCAAAACAAAACTTAAATAAAAGT
>SUPS01000211.1:5327-7308 GCA_005191415.1 Candidatus Helarchaeota ASGARD archaeon Hel_GB_A | reverse complement strand
GATCTAAAGAGAAATTGGATATATTTAGACAAAAAATATGTTAAAAAATTTGGTCTGGCTGAAGTAACGTGTCTGAATCAGATGAAAATACGGTTCCTTACAACCTTGAAGTTGTAATTTTTCCAAATCGTCTCTGTTCTGATGATACTGTTGCTCGTTTCCTATACTGTCTAAGAAAAATCGATGGAATCACTAAGGTTATTATGCATGGACCGAGGACTTATGACCTTATCAAACGAACTATTAAAATCGGGGAAAAAGAGATAATCTTAGACATCCAAGTTGGAAAATTCTTCATTGAAATCGATTATCCAGAAGCAATTTTATCGATTAGAGAAGCTGCTGATGCAACTTTTCCATTTGGATATAGGATTGGCACAGGACGTTTTACTAAATACCAAAAAACAACGATGGATCATGTGAGAGGCTATTCATTAGTTTTTAGAAAAGAAATCCTTAAGAGAGAGACTGAATGATTTATGAAAAACAAAATATACAAAAAAATGAGATGTCTCATAACCAAAACACACAAAATGAAGATGCAAATACTCCTTTAACTAATGATTTACTGGCAAAAGAGCCTAAATTTAGTTATTGCAATCGAAAAAATGCTCATCGTGTTGGATATAGGTATCTAAAAATAGGGCGCCAAACACAAATAATTGACTGTCGCCAAACAGCAGGATTAGGACTTGGCGGGGGTCTGGCTCAACGTGCAACTTTTGCGGAAGCGGCGGAGCCCGATATAATTGTATTAAGTATGGGTCCCTCTCCCCGACATATTACAAAACCAGTCTGCGAAATAACTTACGGACTTCGAGAAGCAGGATTACAAGTCAGTGTTCTTGTTATGAGGGCAGGGATCGGACCGACTGAGGATATGCCAGGTGGTGCAATGCCAGGAGCTGGTGTTTCTGGAATTTCTCCTGATGAAGAAGCTCAAATAGCCCGCCACCGTTTGGCAATAATCCACCTTGGTAATGTACCCGGTCATTTTGTTTATAAAGCCAGACGATTTTTAAAAAATGTAGCGATACCTGCAATAATTGTCTGCCAAGCTCCAGTCGGATTCGAAGATTTTGCGAAAGTTGGGATTCGGCTTCGCCCAAATCATCCTAACCAACCCAGAAATCCTCAAACCAAAGGCTATATCATCGATATTGTCACAGGTGTCATCCGAGGGCAAACGGTGCCTCAATATCAAATTGAGGAAATTATTGAGAAGGTGAAATACTGGTTACCTAAATTATAAGGAGTGGATTCCCATTAAAAAGGCAAAAGGTAATTTAAAGCAAAAGCTTATTGAAATGAGTAAATTCCAGATGAAAAATTTCACTTTAGATGACCAAGCGTTGAATGAACTTATGACTTACATGAAACAAATAATGAAAGGCGTAAGAAAAGCAAAAAAATTGATAAAACTTAACGCACAAATACAAAATTCTAAGATCCCTGTTTCTCCAAAATTTTGGGGTGATTTAATTTCATATGCGAAGTCTTTAGGTATTGATTTAATTGGTTTTACTGAGATTGATGAATATTTCATCTTTAAGGAAGAAATGATAGGATACCGTATTGCAAATAAAATTTTAGACAATGCAATAGTATTAGGAATGGAAATGAAAAAAGATGCAATCGAGCAAGCTCCAGAAAGCGCTGCAGGTAACGAAGCAATGCGTGTTTATGCAGAGCTTGGGATTGCTACCAATCAATTAGCGACCTATCTTCAGGAGCAAGGTTATCAAGCACAACCATTCCATCCATTTGGAGGTCCCGTGCTTTATCCACCTATGGCACAAAAAGCGGGCCTTGGTGAAATTGGCTATAATGGATTATTGATAACAAAGGAATTTGGTCCAAGGCTCCGCTTATCTATGATCGCAACAAATGCTACCCCATTACCTAGGTTCCCATATTCTAATTTTGGAATTAGAACCTATTGTAAAACTTGTGGTTTGTGTATTAAAAATTGTCCAACCCA
>SUPS01000211.1:0-4598 GCA_005191415.1 Candidatus Helarchaeota ASGARD archaeon Hel_GB_A | reverse complement strand
GTTTTAATCCTAAAAGATATTTTAGAACTTATTGATAAAGAAGATTATTGCCTTGAAAACCTCCCTAATGTATTAGATGAATTAGAGACGCTTGCGCATCATTCCTTCATAGACTCCAATACCATCTTTCAATTTGAGGAGAAATATCGAAATCTCGTTAAAATTCCGAAACGCCCCATTTTTTATCGAGTTCCATTTTTAGCTTGGGATCAAAAACAAAATTATTTCTATGTCTCTAAAGAAAATATCTCCGAAGTTATTTATTGAGGTTTTAAAAATTGTCGCAGAAGGAAAACTTTACCACTTTAGAGGAAATTATTGAAACCTTAAAGAAGAAACAACTTTCTCCAGAAAATAGTTATTCTTATGTAACAAAAATTGAACAAAAAATAAAAATTGACTTGGACGCCTTATTTGAGGGACTTGCAGGCGCTCGTATTCATGAAATCCAATCAAAAATCGGATATGCCAAAAATCTATTAAGCTTAGTGATTGAAAGTAAAGGTGCTTTTAATTATAATCAGGCACTTCAATCAGTAATTGTCCAGTTAGAAGATATTTTAGCTTTATATCACAAAAGTGGAGTCTCCACTCGAATCAAGTGATAATGTCACTCCATTTTTTATATCTTTGAAATGATATTTTCTCGCCCAAACTTCTTAACCGCCAATGAATACAGGGCAATATCTGAAATACCTATGCTTATCAAAAGTATATAGTTCCAAGGAGCGACAAATACTGAAATGTTGAACGCATTTAACATCACAATTCCTAACACTGGAATAATTATCACGCCCGCAAGTTGCTGAGCTTCACGAAATCCCTTAACTCGCACCGATATAAAGACGGTGATTTCAATTCCTAATAAGGCAAATAAGGGGACAAGTGCCATCTGGAACCAAAAAGCTGAATTTGGAAGCAGAAAATAACCTAATGCGATATTCACAAGAGAGCAATAAATTATGGCGGATATGTAGGTGAGAATTACTGCTGGTAGAAAGGAGACAAGAACTTTTCCCAGGAACAATTCCGCATCACTAATGGGTGCCGCTAAGAGAGCTTCTATCGTTTTCCGCTCTTTTTCGCCTGCAAAGGAATCCGCTGCAACGACTACGGGTATGCTGATTGCCATTAAAAGAAAGAATCCGCTAAACATATTTATAATCATATTCAGGGCAGCAGGGTCCTCAAGTACCAACGATGGAATAATAAAATAAAGGATAAGTGGATAAACTACTCCAAAAATAACTGGTAGGATGATCATAACTCCAAAAACTTGAAAATTTTTCTTTATTTCGTTAAAATCTTTCTTCATTACCGCAATAGCCTTTCTCATATTAATCCCTCACTAAGTTTAGATAAATATCCTCTAAGGAATGTCTCTTTATCTCGACACTAACAATTTGGGCTCCACTTTTAACGAGGGTTTCAACTATGCGAGGATTATCTTTAGATGTATCATTAACATCGATTCTTAAAATATGATCCTGATATTCAAAATTTTTTATGAAATTCAATTGCTTTAATGACTGCTCTATATGGCTATCATAATTTTTTATTGCAATTTCCACCTGTTCGCCTTTCCAAATATCTCTACTTAACTCTTCTGGACTTCCAATGCCCACAATTTTACCATGATCGATTACCGCGACCCGATCACACAGATACTCCGCTTCCGTAAGATTATGAGTGCAGATAAAGATAATTTTATCTCCCCCTTCACTCAACTTTTTAATATAATCACGGACACCTTTGGCTGTCTTTGGATCAAGGGCAGAGGTCGGTTCATCCAAGAAAAGGATCTGTGGGTCATGGAGTAACGAGCGAGCTAATGCCAGTTTCTGTTTCATTCCTTTTGAAAAAGTCTCAACTTTCTCAAATTTCCGGTCTTGAAGATCGAACATTTCCAAAATTTCATCAATACGCGTGGCACGAATTGTCTTAGGAATATCATATAATTTTCCAAAGAAATCTAAGTTAGCGACAGGTGTGAGTCGTTCATATAAACAAGGATTCTCTGTTAAAATTCCTACCATACTGCGAATTTCCATTGGATTATCCAAAATATTGTATCCATTTAGATAGGCATTACCACTAGTTGGTCGAATAATACAGCTTAACATCCGAATTGTTGTTGTTTTTCCAGCACCGTTCGGACCAAGAAATCCGAAAATTTCTCCATTCTCGACTGTAAAGGTAATTCCATCAACTGCTTTTAGATCGCCGAAATGCTTCACCAAATTTTTTACTCGAATCATAGTACACCCTCACTATAACGGGAGGCATAGCCATATATAAATCCATTACATAAATTATTTTGGTAGGTGCTGTTTGAGAAGCCTGGTAATCTGTCGAATTTCCTCCCCCTGTTGTTTTGTATCCTTAACTAATTCTTTCATTAAAAGATCGCTAAGAAAGGCTGGAATTTTCTTTGATGTCGCTGCTGAGAGCGATAGTTCAAAGCATCGGCGTTCTGCAACTGTAAAATTATATTTACGCCCCAATTCGGTTGTGTCTTTAACGAATATTGGATTTTTATCTTCAGGTAAAGAGATAACTTTCGATGCCAATTCCGTTCCTGGGATAGGTTCTGGCAAACTAATTGAATAATCATCTAAAGAATAAGTTTCAATGAATTCCTTCGTTTCTTGGAAGTGGTTTTCTGATTCCTCCGGCCAGCCTACGATAAAATGTCCTATAATGGCCAAACCATACTTCTCACACTGCTCAATTGCTTCAAGAATCTTTTGAACTGTAATTCCTTTCCGCATAAGCTTTAGAACGTGGTCACTCGCAGATTCCAATCCGAAGAATACACGCCCATATGTATATTTACGAATTGCGTTCAGGATACGATCTGAGATCATATCTACTCGAATATCAGGTGCCGCAAAATTCACCGGTGAAATCACGGAACTTATAGTAGCGAGCATTTTTTCCACTTTTTCTTCATTTATTTTATGATCCTTCATGCCGTATAACGCAATGTTTCCGCTACCAATCGCTAATCGATATGCACCTTTTAGGACAAATGCTCGAACTTCCCGTTTAATCTGAGGAATTGTTTTACTTCGAATCGTTTTTTGTCCAAAAAATTTTGGAATAAGACAAAACGCACAGTTCGCAATACACCCACGGTGCGATTCAAAATAGGCATTCGCTCCTCGAATGAATTGCTCTCCAATATCGTTTGGAATTTTTGGTATGGGACTATTTTCTAACTTATAAGGTGGTCTAGGTTCGGTCCTTACAAGTGTTCCATCATGCCGAAATGCAATGCCTGGAATAGAATCTAATTCTTTATTGAAACGAACGGCTTCAACAAGCTCTCGAATAGTTTCCTCTCCCTCTCCAACAACCACCGCATCTACCTCTGGAATGCAACGAAAGATCAGTTCTGGTGCAATAGAGAGAGGCCCTCCCACGACAATAAAAGGATCTTGCTTTGTTTTTAACTCATTGATTAATTGTCTTGCTGGTCCCATTAAATGTAACGTTGAACTGAAACTAAATCCTACTATCTTGGCATTTCCTACCTCTTCCAAATTATAATTTCGAGTTAATCTGACATTATATCCAGCATTCTCTAAGACTCCTGCAATGACCATCGCTCCATACGAATAAATGTTATCTGGACTGAATATTGTGATTTTCATATTATCCCTACTAACAATGTTCAAGGCATTTTAAAATATCGCGGCAAAAAGTTTGGGATGATAAGGTGTAATTGGTGGAAATTGCTCAAGCTGTAGTTCCTAAATGGAATTCTTTCATAAACAATAAAAGTTTAATTGACTAATAAGTCGATATCCCATGCATTCTTAAGATGTTTTTTAGAGATAATTATAGGCATAAAGATCACCACGTTCAATGAATTCAATCAAATATTCTGTCTGATTTGGAATAAGAAGCCTAGCTTTCGAGTTAACCTCATCATAAGAATCGCCCACTGCAATAATTTCTTCTTTATAAATAGCGACATATTTACCTGCATATTTTTCTTGTAAATCTTTATAATTCGCATGTAACCATTGTATCATTTTGACCAACGCCATCAATTCACCTCTTTTGAGAATCAGTCGGTAGGATTATTAAAAATAAACCATTGATTGTATTTAAATATAAAAAAATAATCTTTACTTCGGAGACGTTAGTTATATGGCAGATGATGCATTTGGATCTGTTTTTACTCCCACAACTATTGGCGAAATTCGAATTCCAAATCGTCTTGTGAGATCTGCTACTTACACTTGCCGTGCCACAGAGGACGGATTCGTAACGGAGGATTTAATAGAAGTATATAAAGAATTAGCTCGAGGAGGAGTAGGTTTAACTATAACAGGAATGGCTTGCGTTAGAGAAGATGGACGACAACTTCCAAAAATGTTAGGTTGCTATTCTGACGAACATGTTGAAGGACTAGCCAGACTCGCAGGATCTTATCATGATGTTGTGAATGAAATCGGTAATAAATCAAAAATTTTCCTCCAAATCGGACATGCTGGACGCCAAATCTCCCTAGGAGGCTATTCTGGCGAATTAATTTCTTCATCTCCTATCATGGATCGCATTCACAAAAGAACTCCAAAAGAATTAAC
>SUPS01000210.1 GCA_005191415.1 Candidatus Helarchaeota ASGARD archaeon Hel_GB_A | reverse complement strand
ACTTGACGTAGAGCATTATGAATTTCCATAGCTTGAACACCTTTTTGCAACATGGCAATTGCATTCTCAAGAGTTTGACTAGCAGCCATAATATTTTTCATTCCTGCACTCTGTGATATATTTTCTAATAAACTTTGAGCGTTTTTTACAATTTTTTGAGTTTCGATTATTAACTCTTCATTTCGTTTAACAGCCGAAACTAGATCGGTCAATAGTCGAATAATTTCTGCCATAAATTTATTAATTTCTCCCATTTCCGCCAATAGAGACACCACTCAAACGTGTTGGAAAGATAATTTCGAGAAACATTATGAGTTTATTTATAAATTCTCAGTTAAAAGAATTTCTAAAGAGAAATAAAAAAAGAATTTTGAATTTTTAGTATGATTTATTTAGATTTCGCGCCGCTTTTGAGATAACCTTCTATTGGTTTGATGAGATCTAAAAATGCCATTGGAAAGATATATTTAGTCGATGGAGAGGCTCCCAATGCCTTAAACATATCTAAGATCTGTAAAGTCATCGTCTTATCATCAATCTTTTTTGCGACTTCAAATATTTTTTCAAGAGCTAGGGCAAAACCTTCAGCTCGTAGGACAGCTGCTTCTCGCTCACCTTGTGCTTCTAAAATATTTGCTTGTTTGATACCCTCGGCACTCAAAATTTTGGCCTCTTTATCACCAGTAGCAATTGATATGGTTGATTCACGCTTACCATCTGCTTCGGTGACCATTGCCCGCCGGTTTCTTTCGGCTTTCATTTGTTCGACCATGGCTTTTTGGACATCTGCAGGAGGAAGAATTTCTCTGATTTCGACGGTAGTAACTTTAACCCCCCATCTATCAGTAATTTCATCCAATTTCTCGCGAAGAATACTGTTTATGTATTCTCTTTTTGCTAGAACATCATCAAGGAGGATATCACCGATGACACTACGGAGGGTGGTTTGGGTTATGCCTACAGCGGCAGCTCTGAAATCACGAACCTTTATAATAGAATCGCGAGCGTTAATAACGCGATAATAAATGAGTACATCAATATCTACTGGCGCATTATCGACCGTGATGCATCGTTGATGCGGTAAATCGAAATACATTTCACGCAAATCAACTTTTGTCATTTTGTCTATAAAAGGCCATAGCCAGATAAGTCCGGGTCCTTTTACACCCTCTAATGCTTTTCCCAGTCTAAAAACTACTGCCCGTTCATATTCTTTGAGGATTTTAATATTTGGAATGAGAATCGCTAGAACTATTATGACAACGAATAATATCACTAAGATCATGATTATTTCTGACGTTAATTCGAATTGCATGTTTCGTTACCTCCAAAAAAATACAATAATTTTTACGTTTTATCTTATGTGCAATTAGAAAAAATTCCCTAAAAAAGATATGTGTTTTATAAATTAAGGATTTAAAGTTGATTTTTGAGCTGTTGGAGTATAAGGAACCGTTTTTTGCGTTCTTTATGTGTTATGCCGTCAGTAGTTTGATAAGTAAAAGCATTTAAGATATTGGGACCTAGCTGGATGGGATTTAGAAGTTTTGAATTAAACATAGCAGTATTTGGCATGAGTGTAAATACACTTACTACAATATCATTAATATATTTGTTATGGGCAGCAATAAAATCTATTGTTTGCTGAAAATCGTTTTGAGTTTCCCCCGGAAATCCTACTATAAAGTATAAAGATAAATTAATTTGCTGTTGATAACAAAATTGTAGGACCTTACTTGCTTGTGTGAGATTAAAGCGTTTTCCCATCAATTCTAATATTTTAGGACTACCGGATTCGATCCCAAAGTAGCAATGGGATAGACCTAAGTTATGAAATTGAATCAGTTTTTGTTTATTTAACTCGTTTACTCTCGCATTTCCGTTCCATTTGATCTTAATCCCATTTTTCAATAATCTTTCAAGAGCGAATAAAAAGGATGGAGAAGCAGAAAATGTATTATCACCGAGTTCAAAGTGGGTGATGCCATAATTTGTAACATAATAATAGAGTTCCTCGAAAATTTTTTGGGCATTTTTGGGTCGATAGGTACCCCAAATGAGTGGTTCATTGCAAAAAGTGCAGTGATAGGGACACCCCTTTGATATTAAAATATCTAATGATTTTAAATTATCTAATTTACTTCCTATTTCAACTAATTCATAATTGGGAATGGGAAGTTTATTTAAATCTAAAAATGGAGGATGTTTGGTTTTATGAATACCTTCTTTATTTTTAAAAAGTATTCCAGGAACACTTTCTTTGGAAATTTTACCTTGTAAATGAGCTAACAGACGATCTAGGGGTATTTCTCCTTCTGAATGATAAACAGTAAAATCAATCGCATCTAACTGTGAATAGAACATTGCCCGATAGTGTAGAGATGCTTCAGGGCCTCCCACAATGATAGTAACATCTGGCTTTTTCTCTTTTATCTTCTTAAGAACATATAAGCTCGCGGGTGCATTCCCTAGTAAAAGAGAGAATGCATATACATTGGAATCTAATTTAACTAACGCATCTACGTAGGAATCTAAAATTTTTTGGGTATATGAACTCTGGGTAAGAAATTCAACGAAAATGGGGTGATAAAGCTTCGAACATACGGGACAAAGCGATTCAAGGATATATTGACCTGTTAAATTAAGAATTTCAGGAAAATTCAACCAATTTGAGGCACCCCAGAGTGGGTACAAAGATAAACCAAGTTGTTTTACCAAAGCATTTCTAATTTTGAATTTTTTTAACCAGTTTTTATAAAAAGAAACACCAAAATCATAGCAAATGATGTCATAATGTTTTTCGGTTAAGTAACTGGCAAGTGCACTTAATCCTAGTGAAGGACAGTGCTGAGAAAAAGCAGGTAAGGACACAAGAACGAGATCAAATTCCATTTAAATCCTTTAATTGAATCATCTTTAAAATTCTTCAATTTTTTCCTTAAAACGTACAAGTGCCTTTTGAAATTCTAAAAGCCAAATGCCATCCTGAATGTCAGCAATATTTTCGTTAATTAAATCAATTGCCTTTTTTAAATTTTCTTCTTTTTTAAGATCTGAAATAACACCTTGTAGCTTTTTGAGATTTTGGATGATAATCATATTTTTTTGTCCTGCTGAAGCGAAAAACTGTTTCAGATTTTCTTCTATTGCATTAAGTTTGCGAGTAATTTCATCCATCTTTGAGTAAATATCTTTTAAGGCTTCAGCCATCAAGGGCAGGAATCGAACTGAATCTTGTGACATTATGTATCCCCCTTAATCGTTTGAAGTTGACTTTGCTCTTTTATTTTTTTAACAATTAGAGAGAAATCCGTCATTAATTTCTGAATTTTTAAAGGATCCAGTTCTTTCCGAAAAGTTTCAATAATCTCATGCAATGAATTTTGAATATTTCCAAGATCCGAGATTTTCATGATATTTTGCAATATATTTGTCAGGGATTCTATCTGTTCTGAAACCTGGTTCATAGAATCAGTAAAATTCAAGCTGATGCTCTCAATTGTTTTGTTTATTCCGTCTACCTGTTTGGATAATTCAGAGAATTTATTCGTAATATTTTTAAAAATTTCTTCAACGTTCTCGAACTGGCTCATAATATCATCAATTATTCGTTATTCTATAATAGAAATTTTAACTTCCAAAGAAGGAGGAAGGACGTAATAAATGATCTTCTCCATCTTCTTTTTCTTGTTCTTTTGTACTTTGTTGAATCTGAGCTACTTCTTCTTGAGGGGAGGGGGGAACTGGAGCCTTTAGAGAGGTTTCTTTTTTCTCTGGAGCTTTCTTTTCTGGAGTTTTTTCCTTCGCTTTTTCTTTCTTTTTCTGTCCAGGCAACTTATCTAATTCATCAATAAGAGATTGGATAGTTAAAATTTGAATAGATTGTTGTAATTTAGAAATGATCTCGGGAAGCATTGCCGTAACATCCCCAAAAGCACCTATTTTGTCTATTTTTTCGACAAACTTTTGTTCTAAAGATGGAAGCGCTTTCTTCACGACAGCAACAAAACCAGATTCAATTTTTTTGTCAATTAAATCAATTTTATCTATCATTTCTTTCGCGATTCTTGTAGATTCTGCCACAGATTTTTCAATTCGCTGTAATGTCTGAACAGAATCTTCTAATATTCCTGTTAATACACGCATTAGTGTGTTTTCGGAATCTTCTTCTACTGCGCCCGCAGATGGATCCATTCTCAAACCTTCTGATTTAATAATCTTCAAAAGTTAGGGATCATTTAAATTTTAAAATGATTCGATTATTTTAATTCTTTCTAATTTAGTCCTTATCTTTCTAATTTATTCCTTTATTCAAGGAGTGATTTTTTCACCTTTGAGCCATGCTTCAGTTAATAGTTTGGAAAATAATTCACAAATTTTGGAATCACTGGAAGAAATTCCGATAAAATCTTTATTTTCAGATTCGGCAACTAAACAAATTTCTTCTGCATCGCGTTCGAGACCCCACCGATCTTTTCCTGAATAATTTCGAAATTCTGCATTTGGAAAAGATTTAATTAATGATTGGTGTGCGGGATTTGTTAAATCGAAGGATGTAGCAATGCGGATATCGATTTTTTCATCTTTTGGTAAGTTCAATTGTTCCAAATCATCAATTTTTGGAACCACAAGAAAAATTCGGAATTGGACATTATTTAATAGACGGTTAAATTCTTTAATGGTCTCAATTTTTCCGATAATAAATTTTTGAAGGGAAGATTCGGGTTTATAGCCTTCTTCTTCAATGAATTTTCCTTTCAAAATTTTGTCTTTTTCAACGATTTCCTTTTGTTGCGTGATTACTGTTTCTTCTAAAACTTTAAGTTTAGATTTTAATTCATTAATATCGGTATGATCTGATTTTAGGCTATTTAATTCATCTTCCAACTTAATATTTTCTTCCTGTAAGTTTGTAAGAGCATTCCTTAAACGAGCATTCGTTTCATTTAATTCTTGAATTTCAGTTTCATATTGTTTTATTTTAGATCGTAGTTCATTTAATTGAGCAGCAATTACTTCATCTTGAGAGGATTTTTCTTCATATATTTTCAATTTTTCTTCAAGATTTTGACATTTCTCTGTTAGTTCCTTCAATAGTTTCTCATTTTTAACATAATTTTCTTCAAATTCCATTATTTTCTGTTCTCTTTTTTCAAAATCAGTGATTAAATGAGATCGTTCAGTCTCCACTTTAAGTCACTCCATTATGAGATTAGTTTTTCTTTTTTAAGGATACTTACTGCTTTTTGCCATTCTTGTTGAATAATTTCGATATGTTTATTCTCTATTAATTGTTTTTCGCGTATTCGATCAAATCCTCGAACAATTAAATTATTAGCTTCTTCCTTCAAAAATAAATTTTGGGTTAAACAAATTGATTTTATTTTTTGTGATCTTGGAGTTTGAGCATCAAGAATTGCTTCTACCCGTTCCTTAAATATGGAATTAAATGATGAATGGAAACTATCGATAGGAAGCCATCTAATTGTTTTTAGCTCTGTAGAAATAATAGAAGGAGGTGATAATAAAAATTTTCTTGTATTATTGGGTAAAATTATTCCTGCTAAATACATAGGAATCCAAATTTCGGTAATTGGTACTACTAGATTTAACACATGACCAGATAAGGCCCAATGAAGTAGATAATCAATTTCATTCCTACAATCCCAGATTTTATCTAATATCTTTTTATTTAATTCATCATATTTCTCTTTAATTTGTTTCTGTTCCGCTGATGAACAGGAAGCGGCATAAGATGAGTGCCATTTTTCAAATTTTTGCTCTATAATCTGTTGTAAGGAATGCCATTTTGAGATGGTTTCCTCAATACTCTTTAAAATTTGATTATACGAATTGGTTATAGCAATTAATTCATCTGTCGAAATAATAGGCTCCAACTTGACGGCATTGATGGGAGTATCGGTAGCTAATTTAATTAGAGGAACCAATCCATGAATAATCTCAGGATTCAAGATACCTTTAATTTTAAACTTTTCTTTTAACGGAACATTTAATTCTTCAATACATCTCGTAAGAAGATCAAGATGTGAATGAAAATCACCACATTCCATTGCTAAAGTCGAAAAAAGGGGATTATTTGGGGCTAAAAATTTTGTTTTCTTAAATTCTAAATCAAAACATAAAAGTAACTCATCGATTCCAATATATTTCTCAGATCCTGCCTGAATAAAGGCAATGGGCCACAATATTTTTGAAAAAAATTCGTATGTACCTTCTTTATATTGTTCATGACGATGTTTGTTGTATTCTGTTATAGCAAACATAAGGGCTAGTTCCATATCCGATGGAATTACGGAAAGATCTCTCTCATGAACTAATACTGGGGCAGTAAGTCCTTGCATTGGTAAAATCACTTTAGCAATCTATTTTAAAATATGTGGATTCAAGTTTTTTAATTTCTCTGATGAAAATAAGATTTTAGATCTTTTTATGTTTTGAGAGCTTTAGAGGATACTAATCCATATTAAATCTTAAAAAAAGTAAGTTAATCCAAAGAATTATTGACCTTTTATTTTCTTATAATAATTCAGGACAGCGTCTCGCGCTAGTTGTTGAAATGCGCGTTTAACATTAAGCCCTTGAATTGCGATCGTATCATAAACTTGGACTTCAAGTTCATCGCCCGTCATAGGGCTTACAACCTTATCTAAGCCTTTCTGTTTTAATAATTCAAGGACTTGCGTGCGTTTCACAATATTTGGGAGGTCTTGTTTATTTATCATAAAGATAATTGGGATTGTTTTTCCTAATGCATCGCCAAGATGTTCAAGTAATTCTTCTAGGCTCCAAACATTCTCATTCCACTGTTCTACTTGGGCATCCCATACAAAAATTATTCCATCAACACCATTTAAGATAGTTTTTCGCTGAAATTTATGTCTTCGTTGTCCAGCTACAGTATATATTTGGAGTTTGACGTTTGCAATTCCTGCGACCATACGATCAAAGAATAAAGTCCGACCCGTTGGATCAACAATGGACTGCATTTTTCCTTCTGCCATTCCCTCTTTTTTGAAAAGCCATTTGACAGCTGTGGTTTTGCCCCCCAATGAGGGTCCCCAGTAAACGATTTTGAAATAAAGTTTTCCATCGGCACCGCGGCTTGGCATTTTTTTTCAATCCTCTTATGTTAAACTTGTTGATTCAATCCTTTTATGTTAAATTTTATGTTAAACCTCTTACAGTAAATAACTCCAATCAATTTAATAATCTTTTGATTAAGATTTAGTTTAAAGATATTATCGATTGTTTAAATACTATTGGAAATGATATCCTTCTATTCACAATTTTTCCAAAGGTAAAGATGATTTTTTCGTTTAAGC